>JANTFG010000178.1 GCA_024763555.1 Thermoanaerobaculales bacterium | reverse complement strand
ATCGAGGCCTGCGACAAGCTCGGCCTGGCCATGCTGATGACCGGACGCCGGCATTTCAGGCATTAGGACGAAGAATGCGAAAACTCTTTTTTCTCGGCTGTCTCACGGCCTTCGCCCTGTTTGCCCAGGACCGGCCGCCATTGGAAAAACTGGAATCACTGTCCGGAAAACTGCAGAGCCACGAAATGTGGCAGGCACGATACGACCAGGAGTACATCCCGGCGGGAATGGATCTCGGCGAGGAAGTCTCGGGCTCTCTCTGGCTCGCCTGGCCGGATCGACTCCTCTTTATTCAGGAGGAACCGGAGAAGCGCAGCATGGGCTTTGAGGGCAGAAAACTCCGCCTCGTCGATCCCGGCGCGGGCAGCTGTGACGAACATCTGCTGACCGAGGAGGAATGGGAGCGGATTCCCCTGGTCGCGATCCTGGATACCGGCCAAGCCGTCCGGCAGTTCTCGATCCTCGATCAGGAGGGAGTCATCACCCTCCTTCCACACGAGAAAGGCGGGGTGGATCGCGTGGAACTGAAAATCGGCTCGGACGGCCTGCCCCGGGAGCTGATCATCACGGATCCACAGGGTGCGACGAGCCGCTTCAACTTCTCAAAATGGAAGCCCGCCATGGAAATTCCTGGAGGAAAGTGGCTTCCCGACCCGCCCGAAGGCATCGAGTGCGTCGGAGATCCCGCCTGAGGGCAACTCATGCCGGCAATGTGAAAGAAATGGAGGCTCTCATGAAACGCGTCACTGGAATCGGCGGAATCTTCATTCGTGCTTCAGATCCTGATGCCCTCCGAGCCTGGTACCGGGAGCACCTTGGAATCGACGTCCAAGCCTGGGGTGGCGCCGCATTTCGCTGGGTCGATGACAGCGGCGATCCTCAGCCAGGCGCCACCATCTGGTCGATCGGCGACGGCTCAACCTTCCAGCCGAGCAGGGCCGCCTTCATGGTGAACTACAGGGTCGATAATCTCCATGCGCTCCTGAAGGCCCTTCGTTCGGAGGGCTGCCGGGTACTGGATCAAATCGAGGAGTCGGAATTCGGCAGCTTCGGCTGGGTCATGGATCCTGAAGGAAACAAGGTTGAGCTGTGGCAGCCGCCGGAAGGCCAGTGACTCCGATCAGGCCCGGGGATGCTTCTCGTCATAGAGTCGGCGGAGGCGTTCCCGGGCGACGTGGGTGTAGATCTCGGTGGTACTGAGCGAGGAATGGCCCAGCATCATCTGCACCGCCCGAAGGTCGGCGCCGTGCTCGACAAGATGCGTTGCAAAGGAATGTCGAATGACGTGCGGGCTCAGAGGAGAGTTGATTCCCGCCGCGAGTCCGTGTTTTCGCAGGATCTTCCAGAAACCCTGCCGCGTCAGGACGCCACCCCGATGGTTGAGGAAAAGCTCGGGTCTTTTCTCCCGCAGCAGGAAGGGTCGCCCCTGTTCAAGATAGCGATCGATCCACTCGGCCGCCGTTTCTCCGAGCGGGACCAGTCTTTCCTTGGAACCCTTTCCTAAAACCCTGACAAATGCGGGATCCAGGCTGGTTCGCGCGAGGGGAAGCGAAACCAGCTCACTGACCCTGAGACCGGCGGCGTACAGAGTCTCCATCATCGCGCGATCCCGGAGGCCCAGCGGAGTCGAAGTCTCGGGAGCATGAAGCAAGGCCTCGACCTCCTCGGCTGACAGAGCATGAGGAATGGTTTTCCACAGTTGAGGACTCCGGAGGTTCGCCGTCGGGTCACTCCCGATCTTCTCCTCCGACAGAAGGAAACGGAAAAAGCCGCGGAGCGCGGAGAGCGCCCGCGCGGCGGAGCGGGCCGAAAGACCGAGGTCCCGCCTCATTCCCAGATACTCACGGACGTGATGCCTCTCCAAAGCACTGAGATCGACACCCTCGGCCCGCATCCACTGCTCGAAAGCCTCAAGGTCTCTTCGATAGGAATCGACGCTCCTGGGACTCAAATTTCGCTCAACGACAAGGTGAGCCAGATACTCCCGAACCGATTCTCTCATCTCCGAATCCCGACCTCTTCCACCCTTCCGGGCGGCTCACAGGGGCAGCCGCTATTTCTGCTTGAAATAGCCCAGACAACGAACGAGAGTTTCCTTGAGTTCGTGCCGGTGCACGACCAGATCCAGCATTCCGTGCTCGAGAAGGAACTCCGACCGCTGAAAGCCCTCCGGAAGCGTCTGACGGATGGTCTGTTCGATCACCCTCGGACCGGCAAATCCGATCAGTGCTCCGGGTTCGGCGATATTAAGATCTCCCAGCATGGCGAAACTCGCGGTAACTCCACCCGTGGTCGGGTCAGTCAGAACGGAGATAAAGGGAATTCGCCGTTCCCTCAGACGCGCAAGGGCTGCCGAAACCTTGGCCATCTGCATCAGGGAGAGGACCCCCTCCTGCATTCTCGCGCCGCCGGAGACCGAGACGACTACCAGGGGGATTTTCCGGTCCAGACATCGCTCAGCCCCTAAAGCGAGCTTCTCGCCGACCGCCGATCCCATCGACCCACCCATGAAACCATACTCCATGGCGGCGACGATACTGTGGATTCCCCCGAGCATACCCTCGGCGACAATCACGGCATCCTCATCACCAACCTTCTTCCGATAGACCTTGATCCGATCCGCGTAGGCCTTGGTATCCCGAAATTCCAGCGGATCGCCGGAACGAATCTTCCGAAAGAGTCGCCGATACTTTGCATCATCAAAGAGTGAGTTGAGTCTCTGCGTCGCGGTCATCCGAAAATGATGATCACACCGTGGGCAGACGTGGAGGTTCGAGCTGGATTCCTTATGATAGAGAATCGCTCCACACGCATCACATTTCACCCAGAGTCCTCTGGGCACTCCCTGTCCCTGCATCATCACTCCCGCCTGATTATGACTTCCACCGAATCAGCAACGATGAAAGGCAAACCCCGGCGGAGCCGGGGCTACATTGTTGAAATCCGATCGAAGAATCAGCCCTGAGAGCCCTCATCTTCCAGGTCGTTGGGGATACCAAGCCGGAGACAGGCAGCGTCATACATCTGGCGTGCGGCCTTCTGGTCGGACTGGAGATCGGCAATCCGCTGCTTGACCGCGGCAAGCTCCTCCTGGATCTGGTTCTCGATCTCCTCAATTTCCCCCTTGGTCTGTTTCAGGGCTTCCTCGTAAAATTTCTTCTGGGCATCCGAAAGACTCATAAGCTCCTCCTTATCTCATTTTAAATGGAACACGAACCGGGAGCCACATCCGGACCCTGGTTCCATTCTTCGTTGCAGGTTTATAGCGCCACTGGCGCACGGCCTTCTCCGCAGACTTCTCAAAACCGAGGCCGGTTCTACTGACGTTGAGGATCTTGACATCCTCAACTCTTCCATCGAAACCGACCAATACATTGAGGGTTACCATGCCCTGGGCCCTGAGTTTTTTGGCCATCGGCGGATAGCTCGGTCGAACCTCGTTGATCAGTATCGGCACCGTAACACCGGCGCCGCCCGGCTCGACAATATCGCCTTCGCGAACCGATGGGGTTGGCGTCGGCGGAATCGGAGTCGGTGTCGGCGTCGGAGGAACCGGAGTCGCTGTCGGCGTCGCAGCTACGACAGGCGCCTGCGTCGGCTCAGGCGTCGGCTCAGGCGTCGGCGTCGGGGCAGGCGTCGGGGTCGGAGGGATCGGAGTCGGCGTCGGATATTTCTCCTCCAGCGTCTTCTTCATCTCTTCGCTCTTCTGCTCGACAATCTGCGCCGCCGCCTCTGAGGCGGCCTGGGCCATCTCCTCCTCGGTCATCAGCCCAGCGCCGGCTTCCGCAGTCGGGCTGGGTGCGGCAGTCGGTGTCGCCTCCACAACCGGCGGCGTCTCCGAACCCGAGCCCCCAAACATCAGCCACCCCACGACGACAAGCGCAATGAGCGCCACGGCGCCGATGATGAGCCACTTCATGTTCGAAGCCGGCTTCACCGCCGTTTCCCCCGTTTTCTCGAACTTGATCGGCTCGGGATCCGGCATCACAACGCTCTTGGGCTTTTTCTCCGGCTTGGGTGACGGCTTCGGCGCCTCGTGAATTTCGGCTGCCGCGGTCGGGGCCGCCCCCTTCGCTTTCTCGACCTTTTTCGGTTTCTCAGCCTTTCCAGCTTTCTCCGGCTTCTTTTCTTTCTCGGGAACAGGAGCTTCAGGCTTCTTCGGAGGCGGTACACTGCCGCCTGAACTCGCTGCAACCTCGGGTTTCTCGGCCGTTTTCTTCGGCACCTTGCCGGCGACCAGATCTCTCATGAACTGCGCAAGATCTGCGGAGTCCGCCGCCCAGCCATGCTTCCGCATGACCTTCTCAAGCTCTTTCTGCATATCACGCGCAGACTGATAACGCTTTTCACGATCAGCCTCAAGCGCCTTCATGACGATCTTTTCAACATCCGCCGGGACCTCGGGGTTGATTTCCGAGGGGGGCTGAACCTTGGGATTTCGGACCTGCTCCAGAATGGAGAGTTCCGAGTCCCCGGCAAAGAGCTTCTTGCCCGTCAGCATTTCATAAAAAACGAGCCCCAGGGAGAAAATATCGGAACGATGGTCGATATCCTTGCCCCAGGCCTGCTCCGGCGACATGTACTGGAGCTTGCCCTTGAGGGCGCCGGCCCTGGTGTGCGAGGCTTTCGACGCCGCCTTGGCAATCCCGAAATCACAGAGTTTAACGTCGCCATCATTGGAAATCAGGACGTTCTGAGGAGACACATCACGATGGACGAGGCCCAGATCGCGATTCTCGAAGTCTCTCTTACGATGGGCGTAATCCAGAGCGGAGGCCAGCAGGGTCGTGACGTGGAGTCCCAAAGGAATCGAGAGCGTCGTCTCATGCTCCCGGCACTCTTTCATCAGAGACCTGAGATCCCGCCCCTCGATGTACTCCATCGCAATGTAGTAGGAGCGGTCGATCTTACCGAGATCGTAGATGTGAATAATGTTGTTGTGATTCAGCTGCGCCGCCAGCTTGGCCTCATCAACAAACATCGTCACAAACTCGTCATTGTCCGTCAGGTGGGGCAGGATACGTTTGATGGCGACCGTCTTCTGGAAGCCTTCCATCCCCATCATCCGGGCTTTGTAGACCTCAGCCATTCCACCGGTCGCAATATGGGACTTCAGGATGTACTGACCAAACTGGGTCCCATCCTCAATCTTCTTGCTCTTTTTTGTTTCCGACTTCTTCGGCGCCGGCTTCTCCGGAGCCGTTTTTGCTGCGGGAGGCGCGGTCTTGGGTGGGGCCTTTGCGTCCGGCGGGGAGGTCTTCTGAGCTTTGTCCCCAAGCTTCTCGGGCGGAGTCTTCTTCGAGCGACGAATGGGCTGGATGTCCAGACCGGCAAGAGTCTGCGAAAGGATCGCGTCAACATCGGTCTCGGTTGAAGGAGCCGCGCGCTTGATCGGCGGTGCGGTCTTCGCGGCACTCAGACGATCCAGCTCAGCCGCCAGACCGGAACTCTCGTCCTTCACGACCTCCGCCTTCGGCTCATTTTCGACTGCCGGCGCCGCTTCTTCGCCCTCAAGTTTCTCGACATCGGTAACATCGGTAGACGGTCCATCTTCAACTTCAGAAACGATATCCCCGAAAAGATCGTCCGATGTCAGGCTGGAGGCATTCTGGTCGAGGCCGGCACTGCGCCTCAAGGCCTCGAGCATATCCTGGGGAATGGCCTGAGTCGCCGCGGGATCCTTGGCCTCCAGAAGCCCGTTGATCCGCTCAATAAGTGCAGGACCGGAAAAAGGACGCTCCAGAATATCCTGAGCGCCGTAACTGACGGCATCGGCCTTGGAATCACCACCCCGATAGCCCGACATCAGAATCAGAATCGGAGTCGCTCTCAAGCCAGCACGCGCCCTTAACTGGGTGATCGCATCCTCAATCTTAATCCGTGGAAGAACCGAGGTCATGACCACGACATCGGGCTCGAAGGCCGCGCAACCCTCCACGGCAGCATCGAGATCGCCGACGATCTCAAGCTTATAACTATTCCCGCCCAGAGCTTTTTGAACCCTCTCCACGTAACGGGGCTCATATTCTATTAAGAGAACCTTTGCGCTCATTTCACCATCCCCAAACCGAAGGACTGATCGAAGAGTCCAGCCTCATTATGTGCGAGCACGGCGGGAAGTCAACCTTCTTCCCCAATTTGAGCCTCCAACATCCGTAATCGGGAAAAAAGAGGACTCCATTCTTTCATTAACTATCTTGCTCCCGCCACAGCAAAAGATCAAGGCCTCCCGGCCCGGGCTTCAAATCTGGAGCGAGGACTGGATGGCCGGGAACTGCCTCGGAGGAAGTCGAATCCACTCTCCGACGACCGCCGGGGTCCCTATCGAAGAAGTGAGTCGAGCCGGCAGGCCACCGACCCCGCAAGTGTCTCGGTCCTCAAGAAACCGCCCTGACGGGGGATGCACCGAAAACTCTCGTGCTCGTGCTGTCGTACACTTCGGGAGGCCGATACTTCGACGCTCGGCCCGGGAGGTTCCGATGAAAACTCTTCTTCGAGGTCTATCACTCGTTTTTCTTCTCTCTTTCGCCGCCATAGTGTCGGCTCAGGCGGCAGAAGAGATGCGCCGCCCAAGCCTGAAGGCCCTTTTCGGCAGCCATGAAATGGACCTTGAGCGGCCCTCAGGCCTGATGTGGCTCCCTGAAGGCGACAGTTTCATCTATCGGGCCGGGACAGGAGATGAAGTCTCTCTCTGGAAAGAAGACGCCCGGAGCGCTTCGAAGACTCGGCTTCTCAACTGGGCGGACATCATGAAGAACCTGGCCGCTCAACGTCCCTCCTACCACGCGCCAGAACTCGGAGATGTCAACCGATCGTCCTGGTCGGCATTCTCTCCGACACTCTCCCCGGACGGTCGATTTCTGGCCGGTGTGGCCTTCGGCGACCTTTACCTGCTCGACCTCGAGAAGGGCACAGGCCGCTTCCTGACCTATGACCAGGCCGAAGAGAGCTTTCCCGCCTTCTCCCCCGACGGAAGCCTGCTGGGCTTCATCCGCGACGGAAACCTCTGCCTGGTCGATCTCAAATCAGGCCTCGTGCGGAGCCTGAGTTCGGATGCAGAGCCGGGACATATTCTCAACGGCGTTGCCGACTGGCTTTACCAGGAGGAACTCGACCTCGACCGGGCCTTCTTCTTCTCTCCGGACGGGAGCAAGATTCTCTTTCTTCGTTTCGATGATCTCCCGGTCGGCATCAACCCGATCGCCACTGATGCCGTCCCCTTTGCGACGATTGAGGAGCAGCGCTATCCGACAGCCGGTACACCCAACCCGAAGGTCCAACTGGGTCTGATCGATCTTTCCACCGGAAAAACCCGGTTCTTCGACACCGGCGCCGCGGACCAGTACCTCGTGCGGGCCGGTTGGACTCCCGACGGTCGCGCCTGGGTCCAGCGCCTCAACCGCGCCCAGAATCTCCTCGAGATCCTGGTCTCGGATGCGAAACTCTCCACGATGAAGGTCCTCCTGAGCCAGCAGGATGAAAAATGGCTCAACCTCTCCAACGACCTCCGCTTCCTGAAGGATGGGAGAATCCTCTGGTCGACCGAAAGCTCGGGCTGGCGACATTTTGAACT
>JANTFG010000177.1 GCA_024763555.1 Thermoanaerobaculales bacterium | reverse complement strand
ATCCGGGCGGCATCATCGGTCCCCGCAAATTTAGCGGAAGGCCGGGGGCGCTCCGGAAAAGACCGGCAGTACCACTTTCGTGTGGCGCTTGGCTCCGCCCGCGAAGTCGACGTCCACCTCAGGCTTTTGCAATCCATCGGGTCGGTTGATCATCAGAAAGCCACAAAGGCCGTTGAGCTTTTCGACCGCGTACGGGCGATGACCTGGAGGTTGTTGCATCCGCGACGGTGATGGGCCGATGCCGCGATCTCCGCGTGAATATTGTGTTCTGCCTTCTCTGCCCCCCCTTTTTCGACCTTTGCGTACTTTGCGTGAGAATACTCCTTCTTCTTGGGCTGGGAGGGGAGCGTGCTTCCCGACGCCTTCCGCTCGCACCGGCAGGCCGCGACGCGGCCGTCTCCACGGGAGCGCTTCGCCTCAAAGCAAAGCGCATCACAAATACCTCTTGGCCCATCTCATTCGCCAGAATGACTCATCTTAGGTTAAACTCCCTCTCTGAGAACAGGGAGTTCTTCGGCCACCCGGCCCGCTGGGGCCGAAGAAAATACCCAAGGGAGCCTCATGAGATTTGAAGCCCAGCCAGACTCCGACGGCAGGATGGTCTTTCAGACGGAAATGGAATCTCCGAAACCACCGCAACGACAACCTGCACCCTCCGGCACACTCTATATTCCGGACACTTCCGTTCTGATCGAGAACCCGGATGCCCTCGAACGCCTTCTCAGCGGAGGAAACCTCGTCGTCCTGATGCATCGGGTCATCGAAGAACTTGGGAATCTCCAGGCCTCGCGCTCAAAATCCGACGGCGTAAGGCACGCGGCGCGCCAGGTCATGCGCAAACTGGTCGACTACCGGAAGTCCGGGCTACTGGCCCACGGACTCCACGAAATTCTTGATGGAGAGGTCCCCGTCTCCGATCTCGCGGCCACGCCTTCGGGGGGCTACCTGGCATGGGAGCCGGATGGAAAGAGTCTCCCTCCCTATGACAAGGAAACGGGGGACAACATTATCCTGGCCGGGGCTCAGCGCCTGGCGGAGGCTGTCGAACAGGGCGCCGGTCCGATCGAAGAGCTGGTGGTCCTCTCGGAGGACTCCAATTTCCTCCTCAAATGCGATGCGGTCCACCTTGAGGCTGAGAATCTCCGCTACGGCAAGGTCAGCCTGGAACGCGTGGAACAGGTCTTTCGCGGTATCGAGGAATACATCGTCGACGCGGCCTGCCTTGAGAGCTTCGCCGAAAGCGGCGCGCCGGGAGAGAGATACCTGAATTTTGAAGAGATCCCGGGGCTCGGAGAGCGAGACATCCCCGCGAACCTCGGGGTCATCCTCCACTGCGAAGATCGACTGATCGTCGCCCGGGCCAACCCCGAAGAGGAGCGTCTCGAAGATCTTCGATACGCCCAGTACTGGGACCGAAAACGTAATGTCTATCGGCCGCGGCCCATTCTCGGCTTCAGTCCGCGCGATCCCTACCAGGTTCTCGCGATGGAGTTTCTCCTTGACCCCTCCGTGCAGCTCGTCGTCATCGACGGCCCCGCCGGGTCGGGAAAAACCAGGATGATGGTAGCCTCCGCTCTCTACATGCTCGGCGGGCAGCCGACCAAGCTGCGAGTCTCTCCGCAGAGCGAGGCCCTCTATCCCGACTATGGCTATGACAACGGACTGATGCTGCTGAGACCTGAGCACGCCTCCAGTCAGTACGAGCTGGGCTTTCTTCCCGGAGATTTCGAGTCCAAGCTCAGTCCATGGCTCGAACCTTTCTTCCAGGCGATGCGCTCACTGGGCTTCTCCAACGACCATGATTTCATCTCCGAACTGGAAGACACCGACCGTTTGACGATGCTCTCCACCTCGATGCTTCGGGGCCTGGATATCGAACGCTCGATCGTTCTCGTGGACGAACTCCAGAATGCCGATCGGCATCTGGCCAAGACCCTGATGAGCCGGTTTTGCGCCTCGTCCAAGGTTGTTCTCGCAGGCTGCCTCGACCCGGTTCAGATTGACAACCCCTACGTCGACTGGCGCTCCAATGCGCTGACCCGGGTCAAAGAAACCTACAAGGGTTTCGGTCCCGAGGTCGCCCAGATCCGACTGAAATACAACTATCGCGGTCCGATCTCGACGAAATCCGACGAACTCTGATCCACTGTTTGCCACGGACAGACCATCGTCGTCGATGGCGGCTACTCGATTCTGGCCTGAGGCCTCGCGATCAATCGTCGCCGCGGTCGCGATCCCGCAGCTTCTTGAAGGAATAGCTTCATCGCGCCGCGCGTTGTCCCCGACGAATGGAGAAACTGAGTGATGCAGTACCCGCCCTTTTTTGACACGATCGAGAAGATCACGCTTCAGGATCCGTTGGCAGAATTTCTCGGCGTTTTTGAGGAGGGCATCTATGAGATCTCCTACCTCGACCTCGTCAAGGCGGCCGGTCACAGCTGTCCGACCCTGGCCGGCGCCTACCTGATGACCCGAGAGAGCCTCAAGGTCCTCTATCCCGATGCGACGCCTCGTCGCGGTGAGATCACGGCCGCTTTCGCCGAAAGCTGCGACTCCGGCGTCACCGGCGTAATTGCGCATGTCGTCTCAAACATTACGGGCGCCACCTCGAACTGGGGATTCAAGGGCATCGCCGGTCGTTTCAACCGCACTGGGCTGATGAGCTTTGAGACTCCGCTCGACGGCGCCCCGATTCGCTTCGGACGAAGGGATACGGGACATGAAGTCCTTGCGAAGTACATGCCCGGACGCATCGTCCAGCCGGGACAACTCCTGCAGTCGGTGCTTCAACCCGAGGCCACAGCCTCCGACCGGGCGGAATTCGGCCGGAAGTGGCAGCAGATGGTCGAGGAGATCTTCAGGCGTTTCGAGGAAATTCTCGAGATCAGCTGAGGCTCCGCTTCGCGAACTCTGAGGAATAGGGAGTCTTGAAACTCCCGCCCGGAAAACTCCGGGCGGGAAGCAATCACGCTTCTGAGAAGCCGGCCTACTTCCCGAATTTCAAAGGCTCAAGTTTCCCATCCTCATCAAGTCTCAGCAACTCACGCCGGGCCCGGATAAAGAGACGGGAGCCCAGGCTTCCCGGCTTCGGCATCTGCACCGAAAATGGCCATACAGCCGGGATAAGGTCTGTCTCTCCGATTTGCTGAGATTCCCCCGTACCTACATTCAGCACGAGTGTTCTCTTCTCCGACTGCTCCGGATACGCAATCAGAATCACGGCAATGTGATTCCCATCAATCATCGGACCGAAAAGGGCACTCTTCGCCTGAGAAAATTCCCGCGACCACTCAACTCCCCCCGGGCCGAATCGGACAACACGTACCGGTTGCTTTCCCCCCACGCTCCACTCCGAAGCGATGACAGCGGTCTCGTTCAAAGCCCGAAATACATGTGGCAGGGACTCCCGTCCGAGGGGGACCTCCCACAGAATCGCTCCACTCTCCCAGTTCCTGACAACGAGTCTGACATTCTCGTTCTCCGGATCCCGAACCAGGAAGGTCCCCGGAGACTGGTTCAGCATTGTCGTCAGCGCCCAGGATCCCCTCGAGACAATTCCGTCCTGCCTCCAGACAGGGGCCGATTGCTTTTCTCCCGCCTCGAAACGGCGAGCCTCTACCGAAAACCCACCCCCGGACCTCTTTTCACTTCCCAGAAATATCCAGGCCTTCCCGGAGTCCATCACCCTGAGGTAGAACGGATTCCGGTCTGAAATTTCATTTGCCAGCAACTTACCGGTCTCGACATCCCAGATTCGAATTCGAGGACCTTCCGCACTGATCGCCTTTGTCCCGGTGGGAGACAGGACGACCCGAGCCCCTGCTTCTACCGGAAAAATGGCGAGGCAGCCCTCTTTACCTTCAGGATGGTCAAGATCGAGGATTTTCACCTGAAGAATGTCGTTCCGGGCGCCATCCGCATCCAGGACAGCCACCCTGCGCCCATCCGCCGAGAAGGAACCAAGGTCAAAATATCCGGACAAGGGCTGGACCTTCAACCACTTGCCATTCTCGGAATCGCGTAGGAAATGGCGCTGATAACCAACACCCAGACGTCTGACCTGGACAGACTCAAGCATCCACGGGCCCTCCGGCGCCGGCACCGCATAATTCACCTCGACCGTATCAGCCGGCGTGGCGGCACCCAGGAAGGACAATCCGGCCCACATCAGGATCTCCACGCCGAGGAGGATGGATGTCCCGACCACACCACCGATCCGGGCGGCACGGCCCGGATCCGAGCGCCCCCTGATGGAGGCCAGGGCCTCCCCGCCGAGAGCAGCGAAAAACACGGGGACCAGGAGCAAACCAAGAAAAAGCCAACCGTGCATCAAGCCCATGTCGAGAACTTGAGAGATATTTGCGCGCCAGAGGAAAAAGCCGATAACCAGGGCAACCGGAAACCCGAGTGCCCAGATCGATCGAGCGGCGATGAGAATCCTGAAGAGTGCCGTCAGGCTGATCAGGCAGATCAGGCTACTGAAGATCATCAGGAGAGACTCCAGATCGAACAGCCCCACCCAGAGAGATTCCTTCGGATAACTGAGGAGAGCCGGAAGCAGGGCCAGGGAGGCCGAGCCGATACTCAAGAGGAGCACCGCCAGAAAACGGCCGAGCCACAGCTTGATCAGGCCCACGGGTCGGGAGAGGTAGAAACTCTCCCGCCGCTGAACAATGGGCCCGGCAAGGATGGCTGCACCGAATCCCAGTCCCGTGGCCAGAGCAAAAGCCACTGCAATCGTCAGAGCCGCCACCGCCCCGACCGTATCGGCGCCGTAGTGTCTCCATTGGGGCAGCAGGGGCGCCGTCAGGGCCAGCAAACCCATCACCAGCGCCGCAGCGAGTGCTTTCCATCTTCCGTTGAATTCCAGTCTCAGGATTTCGAATATCCGTTTCATGCCGCACCTCCACCGGAAAGCAGCTTGATGAAGATCTCTTCCAGGGCCGGCTCGCCACCGAGGCGCGAGGTCCATTCCATTTTGAGATCCTCAAGTTTCGAGTCACAGAGCATGACGCCCCCGTCGAGGATCCCAACTCGATCAGCCAGTCGCTCAACTCCATCGAGATCGTGGGTCGTCAATAAGACCGTCGTACCGTGATCCGCCAGATCCCGGACCACCTCCTCATACAGCTCCCTGCGGGCCAGGGCATCAAGGCCCAGGGTGGGATCATCCAGAATCAGGAGGCGTGGTTCGAAGGCCAGCGCCACAATCAACTGAAACTGGGCCTTCTGGCCTCGGGAGAGCGTCGAGAACCGTATTTTCCCTCCAAGGCCGAAATGCTCGAGCCTTGAAAGAGCAAGCTCCTCATTCCATCGCCGGTGGAGGCGCGAACAGAAGCCGAGAACATCAGCCAGGGGCAGTTCCGGCGGGACATCCGGGGCCTCCGGGACGTAGCCGATTTCTTCCATCAGCCCTCGGCGTTCCTTCCAGGGATCCCTGCCGAGAAGCTCCACATCTCCCCCAGAAGCACGAATCTGCCCGAGAAGAACTCGGACGAGGGTCGATTTTCCCGCTCCGTTGCGCCCGAGCAGGGCATACACCGAGCCCGCTTCCACTTCCAGAGAGATCTCCCGGAGAACCTTCTTTCTACCGAAACTCATCTCCAGGCCCTGGACCCTGATCGCCGGCTTTGCTTCGTGTTGTTCTTCTCTCATGAATGATCTCCTCTTTCTCTGAAAACCCGGCGGATCACCCGGCAGGATTCTTCCTCGCCGGCGCCCAGGGCCCGAGCCGTCCTCACGAATGTTCCGGCTGCTCTTCGGAGTTCTCCCTCCCGGAGTTCTCCGACCTCGGCGGCGACGGAATCAGAAACGAAGGTTCCCTCACCCCGGCGGACAACAAGCAGACCATTGTCCACCAGGCCCCGATAGGCCCGGGAGACCGTGGCCGGGTTGATCCTCCACCTGACGGCCGCTTCACGAACCGAGGGCATGGCTTCGCCGGGCTTCAGCTCCTCTGAGGCGATCGCCCGACGGATTCCCTCCTGGATCTGTTTCCAGATCGGCATTCCCCGCGCCGGTTCAAGTCTGAGTTTGATTGGCATGCCGGCTCCTTTCTGCAATCTTACGTACCGGTGTACTATCACACTAATACACTAAAGCCCAGGAATCTCGTTGTCAAGAATTTTTTCGTGCGCTCCATTGAGGCTCGAAATGCGATACCCTGTATCGATGAATGAGCAGGAATCTCCACCGAAACCCGGCGTGCTTGTGGCCGGCCCCAGTCCGGAGGCCGCACGTTCAAAGCGTCCCATGACGCGGCGACGGCGTCTGGTGCAGGCTCTCGGCGCCCCTGTCGCTCTCGGACTGATGCGCAGCCTCTGGGGGAGTTATCGTTTCAAGGTTGAAGGTGATGAGGAGGTTGAAACGCTGGCCGCGGAGGGCGCCCCCTTCATCCTCCTCTTCTGGCACGGAGAGATCTTCGTCGGCGCATGGATGCTCCGGCGGCTGGCAGCAGCCGGCGCTCGGATCACCTACATCATCAGTCCATCCAAGGACGGGGAATTCGCCGTCCGGCTCGTCAACAGGGTGGGCGGACAGGTGGTGAGAGGATCGGCGACACGCTCCGGCGTCAAAGCCCTCCGCGGTCTCTACCGCGCCATCACCCGCGAAAAGGGATCCCCCGTCATGCTTCCCGACGGGCCTCGAGGGCCCCGGCGACAGTGTAAAGAAGGGGCCCTCCTGCTCTCCCAGCTGGCCCAGGCGCCGATTGTCCCGATGGGCATCAGTGCCAAGCCCTCCTGGCGCCTGAAGACCTGGGATCGCCTTCTGATCCCGCCGCCATTCGCCGGGATCAACATCCGCTTCGCTCCGTCTTTCGTCGTTCCAAAGGACGAAAGCATCGATCTGCTGAGACAGAGGCTTTCAGATCTCAACCGAACTCTCCTGGACCTGGAAGAACCAGCTCGGCCGGAGCCGCAGGTCGGGAGCCGTGGCGGGGGGCCGGAGTAGGGGCAGGAACAGGGGCAGGGGCCGGAGCAGGAGCAGGGGTCGGCGCGCTCGTGGGTTCCTGGCTGGAACAGGCGGAACGCCCAATGCGCCTGAGACTGCCGCTGATTCTGACCCTGTTTCTGCCACTGTCGCTGAGCCTCTTTCTGGATCCGGAGTAGAAGCCGGAGCCGTACATCGGGAGCCGAATCCGGAGCGGGAGCAGGAACCGCAGATCCGGAACCAATGCCGGAGCCGGGGCGGCCGTGGTTCTCTCAGCTGAGTACGTCGGCCGGAATGCCAAGGGAAACAGAACACGGGAACGAAACCCAAGAAGACATGATCGCCCAGAGGGCACAAAGGCAGGGCAGAGAGAAGTAGGACAGGGAGACCAAACACAATTTCTCACGCAGAGTACGCTGGGTTACGCGGGAGGAAGGCGGCATTCGGCCCAGACTGCTTCCCAGCCTTCGTCGTCCGAGGGACCGGCGTCGGAAAGTGAACTCTCCTCCGACCGGACACCCGAGACGACGATCCCACTCCCAAAGGAAACGGATTCGGGGCCGAGATGCCCCAAAACACAGAACACATTCTCACGCCAAGATCGCCAAGCTTCGCCAAGGTAGGGCAGGCGGGCATTCGGCCCCAGCTGCTTCGCAGCCTATGTCGTCCGAGGG
>JANTFG010000176.1 GCA_024763555.1 Thermoanaerobaculales bacterium | reverse complement strand
AACCGGCAAGCCTCTCGTCATCGAGAATGATCCCTCCTCCACCGACTACGTCAATGGCATCATCTATGAAAGCGGGTCAACCGGCTCGGTCGAGGAACTCAGCCTCGTGGGGGCGCCTCTCCAACTTGAAAGCACGAACGTCATCACGGTGACAGACACGACAATTTCCGGCGCATCGACCGGGATCGAAATCTCTGGCACAGCATCGCCGATTATTCAGGGCTGTGATCTCGGAGGGGTTGATGTTTCGGTGGTCGTCAGAGATTCCGCTTCTCCTGATCTTGGGGGTGGCGGAAACAGTACCGGCAATAACCACCTCGACGGAGCCTTTCGCTGTATTGACAATGAGGGTGTCGGCAGCATTTCAGCTCAGGGAAACTGGTGGGGCTGCACCAGTACGGCACAGATGGACGTCGGGATGAGCAATATTACCGCCATCCATGATGCGGAAGACGGCCCCTACGGCGCCGTTGATTTTTCGTCCTGGCTGACAGGGGTCGAGGCCTGTTCCATCTCTTGTGCAAATATCGTCTTCGATAGCAATCCAGTGTGCGCCGGGTCGGCCCATACGATGACTGCTCAGTTCCGTTACCAGAGCGGTAACACCTCTTTCTCCTGGGATCTCGATAACGATGGACTATTCGGCGATTCCGTCACAAATCCGGCGGTCGAGGCACTCCCGCCAGGTCGAAACCCTGTTAGGGTCCGAGTCAGCGATCCGGTCAGCAGCTGTTCGACCGAGGAAACTGCCACGGTTCAGCCCGACGGTGCTCCGCTGTTTGCGGGACTCAGCAGTGTGAACGCTCTCAGTTCCGGTCCCGTGGCGCTTCGACTCGACTGGAACCAAGCAACGGAGTTCTGTGGTCTCAAGAAAGCGCCCAAGACAACGGCCGTGTATAACGTCTACCGGTCGACAAGTCCTGGGCTCGTACCGGGTTCGGGAACGCTGCTGGCCTCCTGCCAGGCTTCCCCGTATTTTATCGATACCGACCTTGTGGCGGACACGACCTATTACTATGTGGTTCGAGCTGAGTCCCCGGGTGGTGACGGCGCCGGCCCCTGCAACGGTGGTGTCGAGGACGTCAACCTGGTTGAAAAATGGGGTACAACACCATCGACCGTTGGAACCGCCCCGGAAGATGTGTCCGCCTTTACCGCGACAGCGAAGAACGCTGAGATTAGCCTCGATTGGGTCAACCCATCCCTTGGGTATGGAATGACTCGGATCTGCTGGCGACAGTCAGTCATGCCGGAAGGACCGAATGATCCCCAGGCTGTCTGCACGGATCAGACGGGTACGGCTGGTGTGGCTGACTCCCAGCTGCTGAGCGGCCTCACGAACGAGATGTGGTATCGCTTCGGCATCTGGATCAACAGTATGGCGGACGCCTCAGGTGACTGGTCCGGTGGGAAGTTCGTTTCGGCTCGGCCATTTGACACGAGTGGAGCGGTGAAGTGGGCCTATTCGACGGCGGCAACAACAATGTCGCCCCCTGGAGTCCATCCCGGCGTAGCGAGTTTCATTGCTTCAAATGATCGCTTTGTTCATTCCACCGAGGAGGGGACGAGTGGGGGAGACTGGCCGCTTGGCTGGACACCGATTTCAATGAATGCCCCGGCACAGGAGAGACCAATCGTCATTCCTTTCGGTGTCCCCACGGTGTCGGGAGCGAGTACGGTGGTGTTTCTTGGATCCCAGGATGGCCACGTCTATGCCGTTGACGCTGAAAGCGGAGCCGAACTCTGGTCAAGCCCTCTCCTCGGAACGGGCGTTCAGGCCAGTCCATCGGGTTCCTTTACGGCATTCAGCGCCCCCTATGATCTGATTCTGGTCGGGAGTCGAACACCGGCCGGCAACTCGAAGTTCTACGGCCTCAACCTGGCCGATGGCAGCATCGCATGGACCTTCGACAACGGAGGCGGATCGAATGCCATCGGGATCATTTCGAGTCAGGCATGGGTGGATTCCACGAATTCGAGAGTGTATTTCACAAGTCGACGGAAGGTCGGCGGTTCTCAGGACACTCTCTGGTGCCTCGATTTTGATGACTCCGGCGCAACAAGACTCTGGTCCGGAAATATCGGCGCCTCCGACTCAGCCCCAAGCCTTCGGAACGGGGTGCTGTATGCAGGCAACAATGTCGGTGAAGTCTATGCCCTTGATCCAGTTACCGGGACAGACCTCTGGACAGCCCCATACGCGAGTCATGATGGTGCCGTCAAAGGCTACATCTGGGCCGATCAGAGTGGCGGATCGAATAGGCTGTACTTCAGCACGACAACCAGGGTTTACGGGCTGGAAGATACAGGGTCCTCGGCTTCTGAATTGTGGACCCCTGTGGCCCTTTCAAAGCCGTCGCCCGTGGTCGTTGTGGACTCGAATGTCTACCTGGGAAGCTCTTCCGGAAATGGAAGTCTCCTGAGGTTCGACGCGAACACAGGAGTCCAGATGGGTTCCGTGAGCCTCGGAGACGCCGGCCTCGCAACAATCATCGGGGGCCCGGCCTACGACGGCTCAATGCAGCAGCTCGTCGTTGGAACGGAAGAGGGCATCGTCTACTCGGTACAGAAAGGTTTCTAGAATGACTCATTCTGATTCTTGGGATCATTTGACTCAGGTCACAACTGACACGGGATCCGCAGGATTCTCGGGTGCCATTCCCGGCCGTTTCCCCCGCCGCTTCAGGCAGGCATCCCGGATTCTACTGCTCCTTCTCTTCCTGGGTGCTTTCAATGTCCAAAGGGCGAAAGCTGCCGACTGTACTTCCCTGACCTTTCTGTCTCAGCCACCTTCATCTGTCATTTTTGTGGGTGATTTCGAGTCCGGAGTCCTTGAAACATGGGGTAGTGATCGGGTTTTCTCGGCAGTTGAGGTCCTTGACCTGGAGATCCTCGTCGGCTTCGAGCAATCTCTTACAGGAGATCATCTTCTGGAGATTTCCCTGAAAACACCGAACGGTCATCTCTACCAGAAGCTCGTAACACCCATTTCCAGCGACACGAAAAGATCGGGCGTGTTGAAGAAGATACCGGGCTTTCCGAGGCCGAGCCCGATTCAAGCTCTCAGTAGAAAGCGCATTGAAGGAAAAGACATGGAGACGACAGTGCTTTCCCTGCCCGTTGGAGGCACTTCAATCGAGACGGCGTCGATGTACGGGCACTGGTCGGTTGAGATCTTCCTTGATGGTCAACAGTTGATGTGCGGATCAGATGTGAGTTTCATGATCATTCCCTGATTCAGCGAAGGATCAGGTGCCGAAGAAATTCGCGGAGCCTGCGGGGAAACATTTCCATCCCGTCCGGGGTCATCCGCCTGAGCCTGAAGTAGAGTGAACAGCGCGTCCTTGCTCGGACATAGCGTCGGCGCACGTCCTGCGGCATCCTGTCCGGAGCTGAGATTCTCGTGTCCGGTGGGAAGATTACCGCCGTAATTCGACCATGGAAGGCTTCCGCCCGACAGATTCCGAAGTGTCCAAATCCATCCCCCCGATGGCAGATCAATGTCTCGTGGTCGTTCTTGAAAACTCCCAGCACCCGATGCACGAGCCAGCCTTCTGAAATGGAGAGGAGGGCGATGTCCCCAGGTGTCGGGATTCCTCCGGCCTTTTCGATCCTCACAGTCCATCCCTGACTGAGGGTTGGTTCCATGCTGGATCCGGAAATTTGAATACAGTTCGGCACGAGGCGCGTGGAATGAAGATGATGCCGGATCGAGCGTTCCGACTCTGGCGCAAATGGAGCCTGCTGTCTCGCTAAAGATTTTTCTGCTGGAAAAGTGATCATCCTGATCTCCCATGCGCACTTTAGCAGAGTGAAATCGCCGCCCTTGAAAATTTGGGTGTTGATGGGCCCCGATCCGGTCCAGACAGTCCGTGCTTCGGCTGGTCGCGTGTTTTTCCGGGGGCCTTGAATACGACATATCCCAGCCGGTGTCCGGGGATGAGGTCGAAATCCGGGTGGGGACAAACTGGGGGGTGTGGCCGGAGCAGACATTCTCCCTGTCCCGGAATTTTTTGTGACCCCATCAAAGACCTTCAGTCCTCTGTTTCCAGGCTTCTACTTGTGGGGCCGTTCTCTGAGCTGTGGCTGCAGCTGGTAGGAGGTGAGGCTGAAGCTGGTCCTGATGTTATTGGTGGCCTCAACAGGAGTATCCTGTATCTCATGAAAGTGCGTACCCTGTCCTTGCTGTTTCTTTGTTTTCTCCTGAGCCCTGCGCTGCGGGCGGCATCCCGCGTCCGCTGGGCTTCGTGGGAGGCGACTCCCCAGCCGGTACTCGAAGGTGGATCCGTCGATCCCTCAGTCATCCGGGATCAGAATCTCCTTCGAATGGTCGTTCAGAACTCCTCTGATGATCCTCTCCGGCCAACCATCCTCGAATTCGTGTCCTCCGATGGGCTGAGCTGGACTCTCGCGCCGGGCGATGGCGTCCTGCTTGAGGGAATCCCGGGGGGATGGGACGAGGCCGTCAAGACGCCTTTTCTCCTGAATCATCAGGGGAGCTACCTGCTCTATTACGGCGGATTCGCCGCGGAGGGCGCCGGAGAGCTGTCGTCGAAGGGCATCGGCCTCGCCACTTCAACGGATGCTTTCGACTTTTCGAGAGTCTCGGCGGGGCCGGTCCTCGAGGGCAGCCCGGGTGGCCGGGACAGCGAGGCAGCCTTCAGTCCATCGGTGTTGTGGTGGAAAGATCAGGCGTGGATGATCTTCACGGGGTATTGCGGGACGGACTGCGGGAGCGGCGAGGAGGGATACTGGGTCCTCGGTGCGAGTTCTGATGACGGTGTGAACTGGAGGAAAAACTCCTCTCCGATTCTGGATCTGGAAGGCTCGGTACCTGACTGGGCTCAGAGCGGCGTCAGCGACGCGGAAATTATCGAGGGAGCGGAGGGTCTTTTTTACCTCTTCTTTTCCACCGCTCCCCATGAAACTCTGCCCGGAGAGATCGGGGTGGCGCGTTCTCCTCATCCCTTCGGTCCCTGGGAGATTGATCCCCGGCCGATTCTTGAGGGCGGAAGGGAGGGCGAATGGGATGCCGGCGGCGTCTTTTCCCCGACGGCACTGATTGAGGGCGACCGGGCCCGGATGTGGTATGTCGGGCAGGCGGAGGCTTCGGATGGAGAGGCCATCGGATATGCGGAGGCGGTTGGGCCCGTGATGAACATCGAGACGGACTGGAAGAGATCCGAGGCCAATCCCATTGCACTGCCCTTCGGCTGGATGGAGGAAGGTCAGGTGGACGTCACCCTGGCGGATCCGACGGTGCTCTGGGATGAGGAGGATCAGATCTACAAGGCCTGGTGGTCTGCCACGGTACTGGGAATCTATGGATTTGACGGCCCCCCGGTCAACGGCATCAGGTATGCGGAGAGCCCGGACGGGATTCAGTGGACTGTGTCAAGGGAATTGGCTTTTGCGGCATCAGCCCTGCTCCCGAACGCATGGGATTTCAATCGTGGGGGAAAAGCATGCGTCCTCAAGATACCGAGCAACCCACCGGAGCATCGATACCTGCTCTACTACTCGGGCGCCAATACGGATGCCTGCATGCTTCAGGATGCTCCCTGTTATCAGATCGGCCTGGCCTGGTCGGAAGACGGCATGAAGTTCTCACCGCTGCCTGCCGAGGAGTCGCCCTACGGGGAACGAGGCCTGGTTCTGCGAGGAGAGGATGTTCTGAACGGTGTGCCCGGTGTGTCCAGGGCCGCCTTGTCCGATCCCAGTGTCGTGGTGGAAGCCGACGGTAGCTTGAGGATGTGGATGTCAAGTTCTGCCGAGGGCGCCGATGGTGAAATCTTGGCCTCCGGCATCAGTCTCGTCACCTCGGATGACGGTATTCACTGGCGCCCTGCGGCAGAAAACCCGCTTTCAAGCCTTGTACCGTCGGGGGAAGGGGTCTCAGCGGAGCAGCCCAGCGTGCTTTTTGATTTCGGAAGAGGACGATATGAGATCTGGCTGACGGCTGATCGCTCGGAGGAAAAGGCGCTTGTGCCGGCGACGATTGATCAGACATACGGATTCCGACATGCGACGAGCATGGATGGAGTCCATTGGATCCCTGATGAGGGCGGTGCCCCGGATTTCAGGTGGGATCCGGTGTTCCCCGCGGAACGATGGGGTCTGACGGGCGGCGTCGATGTCATCCTTCATGAGGGCCGGTACATGATGTACTACGCCGCCTTTTCGGCCGACGGAGTGCCGGAATCCTTCACGGTATCCACCCGGGCCGGGATGGTTCCGGCCGTGGCGGGGCTCTCCGTGGCGATCCGATCTGCCGTTGAAGGGCCGCGGGAGGCGGAGGGCAGGGCCGGAGGCTGAGAATCCGATCTCGAGTGTTGCTCGGACGATCGAGGTCACTGGGGGCGGGGCCTCTATTCGAAGCTCCTCTCCAGACCAAAGGCCTGAAGGATTCTCAATGCGGCTCGGGTTGGTGTTTCTTTCCCCTGCAGGACGGCTTTTTCGAGCCCCTCGCGGATCTCGAGAACGCCGGGATGGTGCCGGAGTGCAGATTCGAGACTCTCGTCGACCATGGACCACATCCAGCGCAGGTCCTGGGTCTTCCGCTTCTCCTCGAAAAGACCATGTTCTTTCAGGGTCCCTTCGTGTTCCAGAATGAGCTTCCAAATCTCATCGAGCCCGAAGCCCGTACGGGCCGAGGAGCAGACGACGCGAGGGGGCCAGATTTCGCGGCCCTCAGGCCGGAAGATGTGGAAGGCATGCTCGGTCTCCCTGCGGGCGGCCTCTGCGGCCTGGAGATTCTCACCGTCCGCCTTGTTGATCGCCAGGATATCGGCGACCTCGAGGATGCCCCGCTTGATGCCCTGGAGTTCGTCTCCCGCTCCGGTGAGCATAAGGACTACGAGGATATCGACCATATCGGCGACCATCGTCTCCGACTGACCGACCCCGACGGTTTCAACGATGACGACGTCAAAGCCCGCCGCCTCGCAGACGAGGATGCTTTCCCGGGTCTTGCGGGCTACGCCGCCCAAAGAGCCCCCGGAGGGTGAGGGGCGGATGAAGGCCTGCTCGCTTGAGGCCAGTTCCTCCATCCGCGTCTTGTCTCCGAGGATGGCGCCCCGGCTCAGGGAGGAGCTGGGATCAATGGCCAGGACCGCGACCCGGTGCCCCTCATCGATCAATCGAGAACCGAAACGCTCAATAAAGCTGCTTTTTCCGACGCCGGGTACTCCCGAGATCCCGATACGACGGGATTTCCCGGTTTCGGGAAGGAGAAGAGTCAGCAGCTCCTGCGCCATCTGCTGATGGTCCGGCCGATTGGACTCGATCAGCGTCAGGGCCCGGCCGAGAAGAGCCCGGTCGGCCCGAAGGACGCCGTCCCGATAATCCTGGACTTCAAGCTTCTTCCTCATGAGAGGAGGGTATCAGATTCCAACTTCTACGGAGGAGCGGTGAAGGCGGCAGCGGAATCGGAAAGGGCAACCGGGTTGATGGCGGGGAACGGACGCTGCCACCGACATGGAGCCCTAAGGGTCCGCGCAAGAAATACTTCCTGTTTAGCGTGCCCGGATGTGCTTCAGATTTGGATTGGGCGATTGAGGGAAAGCGGAGGCGTAGCCTTGCCTACGTTGAGTATTTCCAGATTGAGCCCGAGCCGAAG
>JANTFG010000175.1 GCA_024763555.1 Thermoanaerobaculales bacterium | reverse complement strand
TCCAGATCATGGATCCGGCGGATCTCGAGCGGACCATCCGCAGAATGGCGGCGGAGATCCTCGAACGGGATGGAGAGGATGTCAGCCTGGTCGGCATCCACACCCGGGGTGTACCTCTGGCCTCGAGGCTGGCCGCGGAACTTTCGAGATCCCTCAAAAAGGATATCGGGATTGGACGGCTGGATATTTCCCTTTACCGCGATGATGTCGGCCCGTGGCGGCCGGCCCATGCTCAGCCGGTACTCAAGCGGACGGAGCTTCCTCCCTCAATTGACGGGAAAATCATGTATCTGATTGATGATGTGCTCTTCACGGGTCGCACGATCCGGGCCGCTCTGGATACGCTGGTGGATTACGGTCGTCCGCGAGCCGTGCGACTCGCCGTCCTGATCGACCGTGGACACCGCGAATTACCGATCGCGGCGGATATCGTTGGACGGGTCCTCCATACGACGCGAATGGAAGATGTTCAGGTACGCCTGAAAGAGATCGACGATTGCGACGGCGTCTGGATTGGCAAGGAGGCCGATGATGCCGATTGAAGCTGCTGAGGCCCTGGCCGGAAAGGATCTCCTCGGAATCGCCCATCTCGAAGCCGGTGAGATTCAACTCCTGCTGGATACTGCGGAACAACTGCTTGAGATTGCAAGGCGCCCAATCAAGAAGGTGCCGACCCTCAGGGGTATGACGGTCGTCAATCTCTTCATGGAGGCTTCGACGAGGACCCGCTTTTCATTCGAGGTTGCTGAAAAACGACTCTCGGCCGACACCCTCAATTTTTCGGCATCGACCTCCTCGGTAACCAAGGGAGAGACACTATTCGATACGGCCCGGAACCTGATGGCGATGGCGCCGGATTTTATCGTCATTCGTCATCCGAGGACAGGGGCGCCCCATCGACTGGCCCGGGAGGTCTCGGCATCCGTGATCAATGCCGGTGACGGCTCGAACGAACATCCGACACAGGCTCTGCTGGACGCATTCACCATGCGACGGCATTTTGGGGAGCTCAAGGGGCTCAAGGTCGTGATTGCCGGCGATATCCGCCACTCCAGGGTTGCACGATCGAATGCTTTTCTCCTGGGAAAGATGGGGGCGGAGGTGAGATTCGTCGCGCCTCCCTCTCTGCTCCCGGTTGAAGTGGAGTCGCTCGGCGTCAAACCCTACTATCGCCTCGAACCGGCGCTTGAGGAAGCCGACGTCGTGATGATGCTGCGGATTCAGCTTGAACGGCAGAAGAAGATCAATTTCCCCTCGATGAGAGAATACTTCGATTTCTTCGCGCTGACTCCGGAACGGCTCTCGATGGCCCGGGAAAACGCATTGGTGATGCACCCGGGACCGATGAACCGGGGCGTTGAAATCGATTCGGAGGTCGCCGACGGAGACCAGTCGGTCATTCTGGAACAGGTGACCAACGGCGTCGCCATTCGAATGGCGATTCTCTATCAGCTTGCAGGAGGTCGACGTGACGCGCATGCTCATTCGTAATGGACGGCTGATCGATCCTTCCCAGGGCATCGATGCCGGAATGGACCTCCTGATTGAGGACGGTCATGTCGCTGGGCTGGAGGAGAGGATCGATGCGCCGCCGGGCACCGAGATCATCGATGCCTCGGAGCTGGTGGTTGCACCGGGTTTTATCGACATGCACGCGCATCTGCGGGAACCCGGCGAGGAACAGAAGGAAACAATTGCCACGGGCGCTCGGGCCGCTGCCGCCGGGGGATTCACGGCAGTCTGTGCCATGGCCAACACCGTGCCGGTTAACGACGACCCCTCGGTTACGCGTTTCATTATCGAAAAGGGCCGTGAGGCCGGCGGAGCGCGTGTGCATCCCATCGGCGCACTGACCCGGGGCCGGAAGGGCGAAGCCCTGGCGGAGATCGGAGAAATGGCGAGGGAGGGCGCGGTGGCCTTTTCGGATGCGCCCCTGGCCCTGACCAATACCCTCCTGATGCGGAGAGCCCTTGAATATTGCCGGAGTTTCGATGCTCCGGTCTTCGTTCATCCGGAGGATCTCCTTCTCTCCGATTCCGGCAGCATGCATGAAGGAAAGGTTTCGACCCTGATCGGTCTCAAGGGAATGCCGGCGGCCGCTGAAGAGATGATGGTGGCCCGGGATCTCATTCTCGCCGCCTCAACCTCAGGCAGGCTGCACATCACTCATGTCAGTACACGTGGCTCGGTCGAGTTGATCCGGAGAGCGAAGGCGGAGGGACAGCGGGTCAGCTGCGAAGTGACCCCGCATCACATCAGTCTGATCGACGAGGATGTTGCGGCGGCGAATTACGATCCGCGCTGGAAGATGAATCCTCCGCTTCGTTCTCGAGAGGACCGTGAAGCGGTACTTCAGGGGCTCTACGACGGGACTATTGACGCTATTGTCTCCGACCACGCCCCTCATCACAGGGATGAGAACGAGATGGACTTTGCCGATGCCCCCTTTGGGGTATCCAGTCTGGAAACGGCGGTCTCGGTTGCAATCGACCGGCTCTACCACGCGAAGGTTCTGGGAATTACCCAGCTTGTTCGGCTATTCTCAACGTCCCCGGCGGAGATTCTTGGCCTGGATGCCGGATCGCTCAGGCCCGGCTCGGTTGCCGATATCACGCTGCTGGATCTCGGACGGCGATGGGATGTGCATTCCGCTCAGTTTATCTCCCGCGGCAGGAACACGCCTTTTGAGGGCGTGGCCCTCCGTGGCAAGCCGGCCATGACCATTGTCGGAGGGCGGATCGTCTGGAAAAACTGAGGGTCTCAGAGGGAAGAATCTCGGTGCGGAATGTGTTGTGATGGTGGAATGCCGGGGTAGGGAGTTGAATCATGTCTTTTCCTGAAATCAATCTCATAGCTGCTCTTCGTGAGGAGCATGATTTCATTGATCAGGCGATGGGTTCGCTGTATCACTGGAGTCTCAAAGGGCGGGAAGCCGATCCCGGGGCCCGCAAGCTCTGGGTGGAATTTCTCCTGCACTACGTGCATGAATTTCACCATCAGAGAGAAGAGGAAATGCTCTTCACGACGCTGGTTTCGAAGCTTGAGCTGCGGCCGGACAACGGACCGATCCGGATTCTCCGTGAGGAGCATGAGCAGGAGCTCGAGCTGGCCAGGGAACTGGCCCAAGCTGAAGATGGGGATGAGATCGCGAAAATTGCGGTCGAGATCGCCCGTCACGTCTGGGAACATCTGGACAAGGAAAACAGCGTGGCCTTCGCTGAAGGGAATGAGCGTCTTGTTCGTTTGGGGATTCGAAGCCTCGATGACCGGGAGATGACTCCCGTTGAGGCGGCGGCGCGGAAGGCGGTTGAAACGCTGATTGAACGCTGGTCTCCCATGGATGATCCCGATCATATCCGAGGCGACGGCTGCATGCCCTGCTACGCCTATGGGGAGAGCTGCGGGGGCGTCGAGAAGGAGTGGTGGAACCAATGGGACTGGGAGCGGATGGATAATTTCCAGGGCTAGACAATCCGTCGGTGCCCGCGCGCAGCGAGACCAAAGCCGGAGGCCAAAGGAGCCAAGCGCGGCAGGCACGAGGTCAAAGGTCGTGGACATTCTCACCGGGCCGGATCGTCGCGAAGGCGTGGAGATGGATCGAACAGATTTCCCGAAACGGCCCTACTTACGGGGACAGTTCGTCTCAAACCAACCCACAGCGCAAAGACCTCGATCGACAAATCGCTTGACGAATCCGGAAATTCGAATATGGTGGGTTGATGACGATGTTACCCGAAGAATTCGATCAGTTCGCCTCGCAGATGTCCGACCCGCAGGAATGTGCCCTGATGCGGGATTTTATCGCCCATTTCGCCAATCCCGTTCGACTCAAGCTTCTCTGTCGGTTGGTACGTGGTGGACGTCTCTGTGTCAATGAGCTTGTGGAGGAGACCGGAGAGAAACAGAGCACGGTTTCACAGCAGCTCAAGCAACTCCAGATGGCCCGGATGGTTCATCGGGAACGTGAGGGGAACCGTGTCTACTACTCGGTTTCCAGTCCGGTGGTCCGGGAAACGATGCGCTTCTTTGCCAGCATTTCATCAAGGATGGATGGCTGAAGCTTCGGTACTGGATTTTCAAGAACAGAAAATCAGGTATTCTCGGATGAGAGCCGAAGCATCAGGCCGGTGAAACGACTCCATCCTCAGGAAAGAATCCGTGGGTATAAAAATACTCCAGCAGGGCGTCTTTTTCGACCCAGCGATCCAACAGCCACTGGCGGATCTCCTCGTCCAGCTGAGAAATCTCCTCGATGGGAAAACAGCGGACGTGCACATGGATTCGCTTGACCGATCCCTTGATGTACTGCCAGAGCGTGGGCACACCCTTTTCGTAGCCGATGGTGATGTCATATACGGCCGTGATGTGTTCCCGAAGACCCTCGATCGTCGCTGCAAAACCCTTGGTGCGTGGAATCAGGAGGTGCTTCAGTTCAGGCAGACCTTTGAGCTGAGCGTATTCCCGGCTCGCCTCGATCTTGGAAAGTCGGGCTCTGGTTCCCTCAACGAAGGAGACCAGCCAGAGGGGAATCCGGTTGTCGACGAGCCTGCGAAATGTCCTCTCGATGTGCTCGGCGTCCGAAGCCCAGTTCCTCTTGACGAACACGCAGTCTAAAAAGAGCATCCCCCAACCGATCCCAGGGACCCATTTGATGATGTCTTTGACGAAGAACTTCAGATCTCCAAGGCGATTCCGGCTCTTGGCCAGAGCCATGATCGTCGTGATGTCGGGCATCTGCTGGTGATTTGCAACGACGACGGCATTTTCCTCCATCGGCATCTCGTCTCCCGAGATGAGGATTCGGGTTCCGTTGAATTTCTCGGCGCCCCGGACACAGAGGCCCCACCAGGTATCGGCGCACCAGCGATTAATTCTCCGGAAGCTCCTTCGGGAAAAGGAGAGCACGATGAGGCTCGCCACCTGAAGGCCGTTGACGACAAAAAGAAGGGCCATGCCGAGGGCACTGACGATGGTGGCGCGCGTATTCAACCAGAAGCGGCAGAAACCGCGCTCTTTGGAAATGAGGGGAGCGAGTGGCATCAGAGATTCTCCAGGATCAGGTCGCGACACCTTTGAATGTCTTCTTCCTTGGTGCCGATATTGCCGATTGCCACCCGGAGTGTCAGGCCGTCATCCAGACGACTGTGGGAGAGATAAATATCTCCGGAGGCATTGATTTTCTCCATCAACTCCAGATTATAGCGGTCGAGGGCCTCCCCGGCCAGTCCTTCCCTGGCTGCCCTGAAACAGACGACTGAGAAGGGCGTGGGCGCCGTCCGTTCCAGGAGCGGATTGTCATCCACCCATGC
The DNA here is from genome assembly GCA_024763555.1 of Thermoanaerobaculales bacterium. Lineage (GTDB taxonomy): Bacteria > Acidobacteriota > Thermoanaerobaculia > Thermoanaerobaculales > Sulfomarinibacteraceae > JANTFG01. The sequence goes on along the minus strand of JANTFG010000175.1, from coordinate 2,312 downwards.
GGCGAAATCCTGCGCCATCGCAATCTGTCGACGATGGACCTTGCGAATACCCTCGAGGCCGAAGCTCCTCAGGGTCCACCAGAGTTTCAAGGCCCGGAAACGGCGACCGAGTTGGACGCCGTAATCCATGAGATCGATGACCTCTCCCTCCATCGGGGTCTTGAGGTATTCCGGCACCAGGGAGAAGGTCTTCCGAAGGAGTTCACGGTCCCGGATATAGAAGGCCGAGGCGTCGATGGGAACGAAGAGCCATTTGTGGGGGTTGAAAACAAGAGAATCGGCGTTCTCGCAGCCATCGAGACACCAGCCGAATTCCGGCGCCATCGCAGCCGAGCCGGCGTAGGCCGCGTCAACGTGGAGCCAGAGCCCTTCCCGCGTGCAGATTTCGGAAATTTCCGGAACGGGATCGACCGAGGTTGTCGTTGTCGTTCCGACGGTGGCGACCACCGCCATCGGAAGGAACCCGGCCCTTCGATCTTCGTCGATCGCCCGCTGAAGAGCCTGGGGATCCATCCTGTATTCCGAGTCATGGTCGATCGTTCGGAAGCCGTCGAGGCCGATTCCCAGGGTCAGGCAGGCCTTGGCGACTGAGGAATGGGCCTGGTCCGAAGCGTAGACCCGGAGCCGGGGGAGATCCGTCCGGCCGCTCAGTCCGCTCTGTCGAACCTCGGGCACCTTTTTTTCCCTGGCTGCGGCCAGGGCCAGGAGGGAGGAGATCGAAGCCGTATCACAGAGAAAACCGAAGAAGGAATCGGAAAGCCGGAGGGCCTTTCTCATCCAGTCCAGGACCAGAAGCTCGAGTTCAGTGGCGGATGGGCAGGTACGCCAGAGCATCCCGTTGACGTTCAGGGCCGCCGAGAGCATCTCCCCCAGAATGGCCGGCGCCGAGGAAGAAATTCCAAAATAGGCCATGAAGCCCGGGTGATTCCAGTGCGTGATCCCCGGCATGATCACCCGATGAAAATCCTCCCGGATCTTTTCCGCAGACTCGCCGTACTCGGGAATCTGCTTCGGGAGTGCAGCGGCGATTTCGCCGGGGCGGGATTGCGAGAGAACGGGATAGTCCCGGGCGCCGCCCTCGATGTAATCTGCAATCCAGTCTACAAGTTGGTGGGCTTCCCGCCTGAAATCATCCGAAGTCATTGTGTCCGTCATTCCCGCCTCCCGCCCAATGCTCCCATACCCCTGCCGGGAATGAAACCCGGCCCGGCGGAGTTAGGACATGAGAAGATTGGAGATTCTCAAAGATGAAGAAACTTATTTTTCTCGTTCCCGTCCTTTTTGTCATCGGCTTCATTGTCTACTGGGCAAATGAACAGAAGGGAGGAGAAGCCCCCGTTCTCCGAAGCCAGGGAACTCTGTCCTACGCCGAGGATGTCGAAGACCTTTTGATTTCAAGATGTATGAATTGCCATAACGCCCAACAGGCAAAGGCCGGGCTCGTCCTGGCGGAGGGACGAGGTTACGAAGCAATGGTGGATAAAGCCGCGCAGCAGGATCCGTCTCTGAGACTGGTGCTTCCCGGCGATCCGGAATCTTCATACCTCTGGACGAAGTTGACGGGTGGGGCAAGCAAGGGCAAGGGAATGCCTCGTGGTCCCTCGGGTTGGAAGAAACTTCCCCGGGAGGAGCTTGAGCTGATCGGCAGCTGGATTCAACAGGGTGCCAAACCCTGAGCCCGGTTCCTCCCGGGAGCGTCATCAGCTGAAGATCTGACGCCGGCTCAAGAATTGGCTTGCCGCCTGCAATCAGGGACAGGCTACACTGTGTTGCGGAGGATTCGATATGGGTGAACAGGATCTCAGGCCGCAGAAGGGAAAAGATGAAATCCGTCTTTTCCTCAGGAAACTCTTGACCGACTTGAGGGCCCTCGAGGAAATGCTCGATCGGGGTCTCTTTGAGACCGGTATTCGCAGGATCGGTGCGGAACAGGAACTCTTCCTGGTCGACAGCGCCTTTCGCCCGGCCAGGACATCCATGCAGCTGCTGGAAGATCTTCAGGATGAGCATTTTACGCCGGAGCTGGCCCAGTTCAACCTCGAGTTCAACCTTGATCCGATGATCTATGGAGGCGCCTGTCTCAGCGAGATGGAAGGGGAGTTGAGATCCTATATTGATCGGGCTCGCGAAGTTGCCCGCAGGCGGGGTGGAGACGTTGTCCTCGCGGGTATACTCCCGACGATCAACAAGGGCGACCTGGACCTCGAGGCTATGACCCCGAATCCCCGGTATTTCGCGCTTAACGAGGCGATGACCAGGCTGCGCGGAGGCGATTACGAATTCGACCTCAAGGGTATCGATCAGATCCACCT
>JANTFG010000174.1 GCA_024763555.1 Thermoanaerobaculales bacterium | reverse complement strand
TCATGACTACAGGCTTAACATTCTCAGACTGCACGATGAGCGGGAGGGAGGAAACGGTCTCTTCGTTTCAGCTCTGGCCGAGGCCGGCTACGACGCGGAAGGCCTCGAAGCAACACAGGCATCGGGGACGCCCATTCTCTGCGCCCGCTGCCACGGGTCGAACGCGCTGCCGGGTACGGGATTTGCCGGAGTTCCGCCTCTGACACAGGTCGTACACAGCCTCCATGCCTTTGTCACAGATCCGGACAGCGGCATGGCCCTGGATGCCTCGGGCAATCGGAGCGCGTGTTACTCCTGTCACCCGGGTTCGGATACCCGCTGTCTGCGCGGCGCCATGGGACACGCCGTCGACTCCTCAGGCGAGCTTTCCATCCAGTGCCAGGACTGCCACGGCGGTATGAGCATGGTCGGATCCGCGGGCCGCGAGGGCTGGTTTGACGAGCCCACCTGCCAGAGCTGCCACACGGGAACCGCGACCTCCAACAGCGGACAAATCCGCTTCACCTCGGCCTTTGCGAGCCCGGGCGTACCTCGTCAACCGGCCGACTCCCGATTCGCAACGAATCCGGATACTCCGGCCTCGGGCATCTCTCTCTTCCGCTTTTCCTCCGGTCACGGCGGGCTTCAGTGCGAAGCCTGTCACGGTTCCACCCACGCCATTTTCCCCAGCTCCCACGAAAATGACAATATCCAGAATGTCGAGCTTCAGGGTTCTCCAGGAACGCTGGCCGACTGCGCCACCTGCCATGGAACTTCGCCGTCGACCGTCAACGAAGGCCCCCACGGGCTTCATCCCATCGGACAGAGCTGGGTCCATGATCATCACTCCGAGGGCGGTGGAGACAAATCGGTACCTTTCAAGGACGGGGTACCCTCGGGTTGCAATACCTGCCACGGAAGGGATTATCGCGGAACCGTCCTCTCCCGTTCTCTGACCGATAAGACGGTCTCCACGCCCTGGGGCAACAAACATTTCTGGAAGGGCTACCAGATCGGCTGCTACACCTGCCACAAAGGCCCGAGCAGCGATCACCAGAACCATAACCACCCCCCTGCCGTCGACAATACGAACGCCACAACCTCGGTGGCCTCCCCTGTACCGATCAATCTCTCGGCTACAGATGCCGACGGAGATTCCCTCACACTCCGAGTCATCAGTCAGCCTGCACACGGCCGCGTCGGGATCAATGGCCGGACCGCCCTCTTTACTCCCGATCCCGCTTTCTCGGGCACCGACACCTTTACCTTCGCCGCCTCGGATGGAATGACGGACTCGAACCTCGGAACGACCACGGTCACGGTCAATGGAGGCGGGTGCGCACTGACATGCTCTGCCTCGGGGCCATCCTCCGTCAATGTCGGCGCCACGGCATCTTTTGCGGCCTCTGTCGGCACCTCCGGCTGCACCGGCACACCATCATTTCTCTGGAGTTTCGGGGATGGGAGCACCTCAAACGAACAGAATCCCGCCCATGTCTTTGCCGCAGGCGGCACCTATACCTGGTCGATGACCGCGACCCTCGAAGGAAACAGCTGCTCCTCCAGCGGGAGTATCGTGGTGGAAAGCGGCGGCGGAGGCTGTGTCCTCAATTGCTCGGCCGAGGTCCCGACTGCAGGAAGCAGGGGGGAGAGCCTGGAATTTCGCTCAGGCCTGAGCCTGTCGGGGTGCTCAGGGCAGGTTTCCTACCTGTGGGATTTTGGAGACGGGTCGAGCTCCTCGGAGGAGAATCCCAGCCACGCCTATCAGGCAGGCGGAAGCTATGACTGGACCCTGGCCGCCGGCCTCGACGGAAGCAGCTGCTCCTCCTCCGGCACCATCGGCATCTCCGAGGGACCAGCCACGGGTGCGTACAGGTACGTCACTGTCGCCGCGCACAGCGAGGGGCGGAATGACAGGAGTTGGCGTACCGACCTGGCCGTCCTCAATCTCAATCCGAATCCCGCAAACCTCCAGATTTCATTCGAGGGTACGGTAAGCGGCCCAACCGAGACTGTCGTGCTCAATGCCAATCAGTCCCGGGAATGGCGTGACCTTCTCTCCTCCCTGATCGGCCTGGAGTCCGACACAAGCGGCGCCCTGACCCTTCGCTCAGATCAGCCGCTGATCATCACCTCGCGCACCTATGTCATTGACGGTGACGGAGCAACCATCGGACAGTACTTCCCTGCCGTAAAACCCTCAGAGGGAGTCGAGTCCGGGACCGTGTCCATCATTCCGAATATCGGCCGGAGCGCGGATGAACTCACCAATATTGGTTTTCTCAATCTCGCCGACAGCCCCGCAAGGGTCCGCGTTCAGCTCTACGGGAGTGACGGAACTCCCATCGGCGCCGCCCTGGAGCGCCAGGTCTCCGCCGCCGGATGGCGTCAGATCGACGACGTTTTTGTGGCCGCCGGGCTGGGCGATACTGATCTCGCCTGGGCCACGGTCGAGGTCCTGACCGAGGGAGGACTGGTCTGGCCCTACGCCTCGCTTCTCGACCGGCGGACGGGAGATCCCATCACCATCGGAGCTTTCGTCCTCCCATGAGTTCACGCGTGCCCGGGATGTCGAGCCCCGGGCAGCCCTCCCGGCCCTGTCTTGCGGCTTCACTGGGATGGTCCTGACCCCTCCCAGAATCGGTGAGGGCGAGCCATTATCGCTATCGGGATCTGATGCGTGAACGCCTGGCAGCAGCGTTTCGACAAGCGCCACCTTCAAGCCGAACATCATTCAATTCCAACCTGAGATCGCCGCAGAGAATCGCCAATCTCAGGTCTAAGCCATCTCGCTGTGGTCCACGTGTTCAAGCTGTGAGTCCTGAGCCTCTCCTGTTGCCAAGCTCCCCGCTGCGACCTATATTTAGCTCGGAGGAAGGCATGAGAAAGACAATCCCGGCATTGCTCGTCATTCTGGCGGCAGGAATACTCTCAGCCCAGAATATGGTCGTCAACCCTGATTTCGATGTCAATGCCGACGGCTGGTATATCATCCCGGCGGCCTCCTGGACCAGCTTCGACATCGACAACTCGCCGGATTCGGGCTCAGCTTTCTATGCGAATTCCGGCACGGGCAATGGAGGCTACACCTTTGCATCCCAGTGCATTGAGCTGCCGGTCCCGGAAGACGAGTACGTTTTCGGCGCTTTTCTTTATAACGCTCCCACATCGACGACCGGTGGAATCTCCTATTCATCCCTGTGGTGGTATTCCGGAAGCGGCTGCAGTTCCTTTATTACGGCGGACAGCAGCACACAGATCTCGAACACCGGGGTCTGGACGATCTCACGGGCATCCGGCGTGCCGCCCGGCGGCACGCAGAGCGCCCTCCTCACCTTTACCAACCAGCGCTATGGGGACGGCAGCTTTGATGTCTATGTGGATTCCGCTTTTCTCGAGCCGGCCCGGATTTTCTCAAACGGTTTTGAAAGCAGCGATACCTGCGGGTGGGACGCCTCCGTGGGCAAGAGCGGTCAATAGGCAAAAGCTCCAGGCGGCTCCTGTGAATACAGGGGGGCGAACCGCCGTTCTTCCTCCCCGAAATCAAGGGTGAATCAGCCGGTTCTCGTCAGGGCCTTCCGGGTCAACCCCTCCGGCGATCCGATCACTATCAGTCCCTTCTCCGGCTGAGGCCGGGACGGAAGCTGTAAAGCGAAACGGGAACAGGAGTCGGCTCCGGCCCCCCGTTCCGGCTCCGGCATCGGTTCCCGTTCCCGCTCAGGCACGGCTCTTCCGGCCGAGGCCAGATTCTGAGCGGAAAAGGTGAAGAGCTTCCCCTGATTTCACCACAGGGGATCTTGACAGAAATCGGAATTTATGTATATTCCTAAATAGTTATGGAGTTGGGGAGGATTCTTCGATGCGACGAACGCTCGTACTACTGATCATAACACTGGGAATTGCCGGGATCACCGGGGCCGAAGAGCCTTTGAGCCTGAATCAGGCCATCCTGAAGGCCATTGATTCCAATCCCTCGATCCGGGCTGCTGAGAACCGACTCCGTGCCGCGGAATCAACGGTTGACCGGGCGAAGGCTTTTCGCCTGCCGGATCTCAAGCTGTCCGAGATGTTCTCCTATACGAACAATCCGGCCGAGGCCTTCGCCTTCACCCTCAATCAGCGGCGATTCGATATGAATGCCTTCTTCCAGTCGGATCCGAACACACCGGACTGGCTGGATACCTGGATCACCCGGGTCGATCTCATGCAGCCCGTCTACACCGGCGGCAAGCTGAAGCACCGGAATACCCAGGCGAAACTGATGGAGGGGGCCGCCCGGCTGGACCTGGAACAGAGCATCGAGCAGGTGGTCTTCGATACGGCCCAGGCCTATGCCAACGCGATCAAGGCGAGAGAATACGCCGAAGTCATCCGGAAGGCCCGGGACACGACCGCGCGCCATGTGGAGCTTGCAGAGCACTATGCGGCCGAGGGCATGATCGTCCGGGCGGATCTCCTCAAGGCTCAGGTTTACCTGGCGAAGATGGAAGAGGAGCTGGCACAGGCGGAGAGTAACGCGGAACTCGCCCGGGCCGCACTGAATTTTTCGATGGGCATCGACCAGAACCTTCGATTCAAACTCAGCGATCTGCCCCCGGCGCCGCCCGTCGAGGGTCCGGCTTCTCAGTGGATCGAAAAGGCCCCGGATCTCCGCTGGGATATCAACGCCCGCCGCAAAGAGCTTGAGGCCGGGATGCTGGAAGAAAAGGTCGCGACCTCCGCGCTCAAGCCTGAAGTGGGTATCGTGGCGCACTACGATCTCTATGACGACACCGTTTTCGGCTCCAATGGCCATTCAGGTTCGCTGATGGCCGTGGCCGGCATCAGGCTCTTCCACGGGGGGGCCGAGAAGGCCGAGGCGGCGGCGGCCCGCTACCAGGCCAAAGCCGGCGCTGCCCAGATCAAGCAATTTGCGGAGGGGATCCGCCTCCAGACCCGCCAGGCCTGGACCCAACTGCAAACCGCGAAGAAACGCCACCAGACAGCGAAAACGAGCCTCGATGCCGCGCGCGAAGCCCTGCGGGTCCGGGAGGAGCGCTTCCGCCAGGGCCTGGACAAGATGATCGATCTCTTAGACGCGGAAACCTCGCTTCAGGGCGCCGAGGTCCGGGAGCTGGTGGCCCGTTTCGATCTCATTCTCGCCAATTTCAAACTCCATCTGAACTCCGGTCGTTCCCTGGCCGAAGCCCTCAATATTTCTCTGCCGAAGGAGAACAGCTGATGAAACGCATGATGACTCTTTCCGTCCTTGTGATTGCCGCAGGCCTGCTGCTGCCGGCCTGCCATGAGAGGGAGGCGCAGCGCGCCGAAGCCGAACTTACGCCGATCCAGGGACACGTGGCGCCGGTCGAGCAGCTGACGACCTCAAGGGACATCGAGGTCTACGGGATCGTGCAGCCCGCCCGTCAGTCCTTCGTCTCCAGCCGGGTCATTGGTCCCGTCATCGCCGTCCGTGTTCAGGCCGGGGACCAGGTCCGCAAGGGCGCCGCACTCTTAGAGATTCAACCCCAGACCATCGAGGGCCAGGTGGCCCAGGCCGAGGGGGCGCAGGCGCAGGCGCAGGCCGCCCTGGCGCTGGCTGAGAAGAACTTCAAGCGTTTTGAGCGCCTGCATGAACAGGGTGCCGCTTCGGATCTCGAACTGGACATGGCGCGGATGCAGTTCGAACAGGCCAAAGGCGCCGTGGAACAGGCCAAAGGCGCTGTGCAGGCGGCCTCTTCGGTCGCTTCCGAGGCCGTGGTCCGGGCGCCCTTCGCGGCAAGAATTATCGACAAGATGGTCGAGATCGGCGATCTCGCGGCTCCCGGTCGACCCCTCGTCCGCCTGGAGAGCCTCTCCGGGCGTAAGGTCTGGCTGACCATCCGCGAATCTGATATTTCCCGGATCTCCATCGGTCAGGAACTGAAGGTGCGCTTCGACGCCAAGCCCGAGCTGGGTACCGTCAGTGGAAAAGTGGACGAGATCGTCCCTGCGGCCGATCCCGCCACCCACACCTTCACGGTCAAGGTCTCCGTCGCCGTTCCCGAGCTGCCTTCGGGATCTGCGGCCCGGGCCCTTCTCCCTGGCGACGAAGTCTCCCGCCTGAGCATTCCTTCCGAAGCCGTCTTTAGCCGTGGCGGCCTGGAACTGGTCGTCGTCCGGGCGGAGGACGGTACGGCCCGCACCCGAGCCGTGACCACCGGGTCCCCGCTGGAGACCGGGCAGATCGAGATTCTCTCGGGGCTCAAAGCCGATGATCAGGTCGTCATCGATGCCCCCGGACCCGTGGCCGACGGAACGCCCGTGGAGGTCCTGTCATGAGTGAGGAAAGCCGGTACCAGACCGATCCCGGGGCCGGCGGATCTGAGGCGGCCCGGAAGGAGGCGGCGCGTCGGGAGGCGCTCCACCTGAAAATGACCCGGCGCCCTCTGGGAGCATCCGGCCGAATCGCAAAAGCCTTTCTCGAATCCAAGCTGACGCCCCTTCTGATCGTTTTTTCTCTCCTCCTCGGCGCCTTCGCCGTCCTGGTCACACCCCGCGAAGAGGAGCCCCAGATCAAGGTGCCCATGATCGATGTCATGGTGGGATTCCCCGGGGCGACGGCGGAAGAGGTCGAGAACCGGGTCATGACCCCTCTCGAAAAGCTCCTCTATGAGATCGAGAATGTCGACTACATCTACTCCACCTCCCAGCCGTCCGGCGGGATGATCATCGTTCGATTCCTGGTGGGGACCGACCCCGATGAGGCCGCCCTGAGGGTCCATACCAAGATCCAGTCGGCCATGGATGAGATGCCGGAGGGCATGATGCCTCCGGTGGTCAAACCCCGAACCATCGACGACGTTCCCGTCGCCGCCTACACACTCTGGAGTGAGGAAGCCTCCTCGATGCAGCTCCGCAAGGTGGCGGAGGAACTCAAGGCCCGATTGACCCAGCATCGGCGCGTCGCCCAGGTCTGGATCATCGGCGGGCAGAAACACCAGATTCGCGTCGATTTCGACCGGGAAAAGCTCGGCGCCTTCAATGTTTCCATCCTCCAGGCCTACCAGGCGCTCAAGGGTTTCAACTGGCGCCTTCCCGCGGGAGCTGCGAATACCCTCAACGAGGAGATCCAGGTTGATGTCGGCAGATTTCTGCGGAATACGGATGAAATCGGCGACGTCGTCGTGGGCGTCTATGGCGGTCGCCCCGTCTACCTCAAGGATGTCGCCCAAATCAAAGACGGCCCCGAAGAAGCCTCCACCTACGTCTGGATGGGCTCGGGCCCCGCTGCTCCGGAAAGCGGCCTGGCACAGGCGGGAATCGACACACCGGCCGTTACCCTGGCCATCGCCAAGAAGCCGGGAACCAACGCGGTGGTCCTGGTGGAGGACCTTGACCGCAGGATCGAGGATCTCAAGGGCAGGATCATTCCCTCGAATATCCACCTGACGAAGACCCGTGACTACGGCGCCACGGCGGACGAAAAGAGTAACGAGCTGATCGACCACATGCTGATCGCCACCTTCGCCGTCGTCATCTTTATGGCCTTTGCCCTGGGACGAAGGGAGGGCGTCGTCGTTGCGGTCGCCGTTCCGGTCACCCTGGCCCTGACCCTGGCGGCCTCCTACTTCTTCGGCTACACCCTCAACCGGGTCACCCTCTTCGCCCTGATCTTCGCCAT
>JANTFG010000173.1 GCA_024763555.1 Thermoanaerobaculales bacterium | reverse complement strand
TGAGAAAGCCCGTAAGAGTGGGCGAGATATAACCAGACTCAAACGCGTCATGACCTGGATTGCCAACGAACAGCCCCTTTCGCCCAGTCTCCGAGATCATATACTCGTTGGTAACTTCAAGGGCAGACGGGAATGCCACATTGCTGGGGACTGGTTGCTCATTTATAAGCTTGAAGCAGGGACCGTTATTTTTGAACGGACGGGAAGCCATTCTGAGCTCTTCGGGAAATAGGGCTTAGATTCACGGTAGAGTAGAGGAGGCGGGGAAGGAACACAGAATCAAAACACAGTTTTTCACGCAGGGGACGCCAAGCTTCTCCAAGTAGGGCGGGAAGGCAAGACCACAGAACACAGTTTTTCACGCAGAGATCGCAGAGGTACGCGGAGGGGCGGCATCTGGCCCCGACTGCTTCGCAGCTGATGTCGTCCGAGGGACCGGCGTCGGAAAGCGAACTCTCCTCCGGCCAGACTCCCGAGACGACGATCCATCCCCTTCAGGAAAGGATTAAGGGCCGAATGCCCATAGCACATAACACAGGGGGCAATTCTCTTGCCGGGCGGGCAGTTATTCGCTTGGTGATTGACGTGAATGGCAAAAGTGTGCATAATAGTGTGACTGGAGGTGTGCTGTGGTATCACCCAAAACTTCAATCAGAAGAAGTGTTGCTCTTCCTGCCTTCCTGGTCCAACAGGCGATGGAAGTGGCGGATCCCGAGCTGCGCGGAAATTTCAATCGGCTGGTTCGGCGGCTGCTGGAAGACTATGTGGAGAGAAAACGGGCCAGGGAATTTGAAGATCAAATGAGGGCAATGGCGAGTGATCAGGATATTCAGAGGGAAATCTCTGAGATGAACGTGGGTTTCGAGTCAACTGAAGGCGATGGTTTATAGAATGAGCATGATCCGGCGGGGTGATATCTACTTTGTGGACCTGGACCCGACGAGGGGCCGGGAGCAGCGGGGACGCCGTCCGGTTCTTGTAGTTTCGGTTGATGCGATCAATTCTCTACCGCTCGTGGTGACAGTGGTTGTTGGAACCTCAGCTCATCATGTGGCGCGTGATTATCCTGTGAATGTGAGACTTCAGGCGGAAATGACCGGTCTGCCCGAGGATACGGTTTTTCTATGTTTTCAGATTCGTTCTCTGGACCCGGGGAGGTTTCGGGATGCAGAAGGGCTGTATCAGCCCGCTGGAGCCGTACGCGGACGGGAAATGGACAGAATCGATAAAGCTCTCTGCGCCGTGCTGGGGATCCGCAAAGACGGTGATTGATCGTTGACAGCGTTCTGGAGGACGCAGCCTTTTACTGGCGGCAGGGTTGGGCTGGCAGAAAAGTTTTGGGACCCAGAAGGGCAGTTCCTACGCGAAGGTGGGAAGAACCCACTACTGGCATAGAATACAAAACACATCCTCTCGCCAAGGACGCCAAGATCGCCAGGGCAGGGCAGGGGGAAGACTGAAGTTTGAAGTGGGAAGTGGGAAGTGGGAAGTTTGAAATGAGGACAGAGGCACAGGCCTCTCGCAGAGATCGCTGAGGTCGCAAAGGAGCAGTATTCAGCCCCAGCTGCTTCGCAGCCAATGTCGTCCGAGGGACCGGCGTCGGAAAGTTTACTCTCCTCGGACCGGACACCCGTGACGGCGATCCGTCCCCTGCGGGAAGCGATTCGGGGCCGGAATGCCCCATGGAACACATCCGACCACCCCGGGAAAGAAAGCCCGGAAAATTCCTCCACTCTCTCGCTTCGCTGCCTTGTCTTTATCTTCTTGTTCTTCCTGATTCGTGCAATCCGCGAAATCCGTGGTTCCTGTCTTAGCGTTGTGTCTATGTGACTTTTTCGGAGTATAAATCGAGATGATCTTGACTTTTTCGGTATCTCGGGTATTTTGGTCATGATGAAACGATATCTGGAATCCTACGTCTTGAAGGACTTGAGAGAGAAAGTCGTCTTGGTGACGGGACCGAGACAGGTGGGGAAGACAACCTTATCGCAGGCACTGGTTGAGGATTTTGATTATTTGAACTTTGATAATCCCGATGACCGGATGGCAGTACTTGATCGCTCCTGGGACCGAGCGAAGCAACTCGTCATCTTCGACGAGCTTCATAAGCTGAAGAATTGGAAGTCATGGCTTAAAGGCATCTATGATACGGAAAAAAGGCCCCCTTTTCTGTTGGTAACCGGGAGTGCAAGATTGGATACCTACAGGAAGGTCGGAGATTCCCTGGCAGGGAGGTTTTTTCAGTTCGGACTTCATCCGCTTGATTTGAAGGAAATCCGCCATGCTATGGATCCGGCTGATCTTGAAGCGGCTCTGGATCAGCTTCTGCTGATTGGGGGATTCCCGGAACCCTATCTCAAAGGGAGCCAGCGATATTATAGGCGTTGGAAGAGATCGCACCTGGATATTATCTTGAGGCAGGACCTGATCGACTTGGAAAATGTTCGCCAAATTACCGTGATTGAAACCTTGATTCAGTTGCTGAGGCGAAGAGTCGGTTCGCCGGTCTCGTTCAGCTCACTGGCCCGGGATCTTCAGGTTTCCGACAAAACCGTCAAGAGGTGGTTGACGATCCTGGAGAATCTGTACGTCATTTTCCGGGTGGCTCCCTATCATCGGAATGTGGCTCGGGCGCTTCTGAAAGCGCCGAAGTTCTATTTTTATGATACCGGGCAGGTAATGGGTGATTCCGGCGCACGACTGGAAAATGTTGTGGCCTGTAGTCTGCTGAAAGAAATTCAATTCATGACGGATTGTTATGGTGAGGAATACGGTCTTTCCTATGTCAGAACTAAGGACGGAAGGGAAATCGATTTTCTGGTGACTCGGGAAGAAAGGCCTCATCTTCTGATCGAGGTCAAGTGGGCGGAGGATCGGCCGAGTGGAAATTTTGGAGCCTTCGCCAAGTACTTTCCCGACGTCCGGCAGATTCAGGTTGTTAAGAAGCTCAATCGGGAACGGAGCTACCCGAGCGGTGTGGAGATCAGGAGGGCTCATTCATGGCTGGCGGGTCTTTCTCTGCAGTGAGCCTTCAACATTGCGAATGCGACAGCGCTTCGGCTGAAGAGAAGCAAAATAGGGCCGAGAGCCCTGAGAACGCAGAAGGAAAGAGACAGAACATATTTTCTCTCGCGAGGCTTCGATCAGCGGGGGACTCACGATGACCGCTCACGAATTTGGGTCAGATTCGGTTCGGACGATTGAGGGAACTCGGAGGTGTAGCCGGGCTACATTGAGAATTTCTCGATTGAGGACGATCCGAAGTTGGCGGGAAGGCGTGGTGCGGGGGTGGGAGGCTCACGGTGATCGAAGCCCCAGGACGCCAAGATCGCAAAGGTAGGGTAGGAGGAAGACTGAAGTTTGAAGTGGGAAGTGGGAAGGTTGAAATGAACACAGACCACAATTCTTCACGCAGAGATCGCAGAGGTACGCAGAGCTGCGGCATCTGGCTCCGACTGCTTCGCAGCCCATGTCGTCCGAGGGCCTGCTGTCGGAAAGCGAGCTCTCCTTCAGCCGGACTCCCGAGACGACGATCCTTTCCCTGCGGGAAAGGATTTGGAGCCGGCATGCCCCGGAAGACACACGAGCACCCGGGGAAGAATGCCAGTTCGACTGGCATTTGCATCACTTACTCCGAGATGGTAGGCTATATTCGGAGTATCATCCGAGATGGAATATCTTTCTCGTTTCCTGGAAATGGATCTTCCGCAGGGTCAGTCGGCTTTCTTGTGGGGCGCGAGGAAGACCGGGAAAACGACATTTCTTCGAGAGAAGTTTCCCCGCAGTATCATTTTTGACTTTCTTCAGACTGATCTCTTTCTGGATTTTTCGAAGCGGCCGGCTCTTCTTCGCGAACGGCTCCTTGCGATTGATGAGGTGTCTCTGAGAGAGCCTGTCATCCTTGATGAAGTGCAGAAGGTTCCGGGTATCCTCGATGAGGTTCACTGGCTCATTGAGAACAGGAGCATCCAGTTTATTCTGTGCGGATCGAGTGCGCGCAAACTCAAGCGTGGCCAGGCAAATCTCCTTGGAGGGAGGGCGTGGCGCTTCGAGATGTTTCCTCTGGTTTCTGCTGAGATTCGGGAAATTGATCTCTTGAAGGCCCTCAATCATGGCCTGATCCCCACCCATTATCTTCAGAAAGATGCGGGGCGAAGTCTTCGAGCCTATGTTGGAGACTATCTGAAGGAAGAAGTTTTTTCAGAAGGGCTGGTCAGGAAAATTCCGCCATTTTCGAGGTTCTTCGATGCGCTGGGTTATTCCCATGGCGAATTGACGAACTACTCGAATATTGCACGAGAGTGCGGGGTCGACTCGAAAACTGTCAGGGAGTACTTCGGCATCCTCGTCGATACGCTGGTGGGCCACTTCGTTGAGCCTTTCTCCAGACGGAGTAATCGTCAGGTGATTACTCGTACCCCGAAGTTCTATCTCTTTGATGTGGGAGTCGCCGGCGCACTGACCCAACGGAGGATCACCCATGCACGGGGTGAGAGTTTCGGGAGAGCCTTTGAGCACCTGATCTTCATGGAGCTGAAGGCCCATTCCAGTTACTCGGAACTTGAATATGAGATCCGCTTCTGGCGAAATAAATCGGGGCTCGAAGTTGATTTTATTCTCGGTGATGGGGAGATCGCAATCGAGGTCAAGGGGAGTAGCAGAATTGATCGGAAGGATCTCCGTGGGTTGAAGGCATTCCGTTCTGATCACTCCGGGCTGATGTCGATCCTTGTATGCAATGAAAGGGCAGAGCGTCTTCAAGATGGAATTCGGATCATGCCCTGGCGGGTCTTTCTCCAGCGACTCTGGGCCGGAGATGTCATCCGCTGAGGCGGGAATGGCCGGCAAGCACAAGATCAAAACACAAAACACAAAACACAGTTTTAACCACGGATTTCACGGATTATTCCGGGCAGGAAGGCAGAGAAGACAGAACACAGAACACATGATCTCGCAAAGGACGCAAAGCTTCGCCAGGGGAGGGCAGGAGGAAGACTGAAGTTTGAAGCGGGAAGTTTGAAATGAAAACAGGAACACATTTTTTCACGCAGAGATCGCGGAGTTACGCGGAGGGGCGGCATTCGGCCCCAGCTGCTTCGCAGTCATTGTCGTCCGAGGGACAGGTGTCGGAAAGCTAGCTCTCCTCCGACCGGACGCCCGAGACGACGATCCCACTCCCCTCCGGGTCCAGGCTTCAGGCCGAATGCCCAGGGACACAGAACGCATTCTCACGCGGAGGACGCGGAGTTACGCGGGAGGACGGAGGCACTCCCAGAGCTACATTGAGAATTTCTCGATTGAGGACGGTCCGAAGTTGGAGGAAAGGCGGGGTGCAGGGTTGGGAGGCTCACGGTGATAGAAGGCCCAGCACGCAAAGGGCACCAAGGAAGGGTAGGGAGAAAAACCGGGCGGAGGCCGGAGAGGCAGGGTTTAACCATGAATCACACGGATTTTTCCGGGCGTGGATGGTGTACTCGCGGAAGGCCGCTCTCTTGGTGGCCCGCCGGCTGGTAGATAACACCGGCTCCTATTCCGTCTGTCGTCAGTCACCTGACCGACGAGCTGACATCCCTCGGCCACCTGGTGCGCAAAAGCTCGGTGGTCGATATCCCTGGAGACGAGGCCGAACTAAAACTGTCCGGTACCGTCCGAGCCGATGCGGACAAATCCCGGCACCTTCATGTAGACCTCATCTTGACCCCAGTCCTCCATCTCGACGATGCGCCATTTTCCGGCAAAGGGTTTCATCTGCTTCATATATTTTCTCTTCAAAAACTCGCTTGTGTAGAGCTCTCACGTCACCCCTCAGGTCAGCCACCAAGATGTCGCAGCTTTTCTCATGGCTCTGCCACAGCTCGCTGTCGCGATACTTGTCGTGATTTATCGCATGAACCCTCTGTTACTCGTCGGCATGGTGTTGCAGCCAACGATGGCCTTTACGGGTTAACCTATAACGCTGGGTCGGGCTGCGCGGGGAATCGGGTTGGGTACGTTCGATCCATTCGTCTTCCATGGCCGGGTTGAGGTAGTTGTTCCGGAACGTGGGCCGGTGTGACAAACCCAAAGCCTGCATCAAATGGTTGCTACTCAGCTCGCCGCTCCCAATTGCACGGATCAATGCTGCTGCTTGGTCGGTTACTTGGTCGCTCACATGGTCGGTCGACACAGCCTCGCGCATGGCATCGGGCAACGCACCCAAAATGAACTCGACAAAAGGAGTGGCATCCGCTTGGCTATCGGCTAGCCGGAGTACCTGGTAATAATCTTCCTGCCGATTACGAATCACGGTCTCCACCGGTAAGTAGGCCAGCAGGGGCTTCCAGTTCCGTAGAATCAAGGTTTGCCACAACCGACCCATGCGGCCGTTGCCGTCGGCAAAGGGGTGGATGAACTCGAACTCGTAGTGAAAAATGCAACTGGCCACCAAGGGATGCTCGCGGGTAGTTGCCAGCCAATCCAGCAGATTCGCCATCAGCTTGGGCACGAGTTCAGCGGGGGGAGCCATGTGAAGCAGCTGTTTCCCCCGGAAGATGCCGACCCCGCCTGATCGATATCGACCGGTTTCATCCACCAGCCCCCGCATCAACAACACGTGTGCCGCCAACAAATCTTCCTCGACACTGGCGTCCCAGTCCTCCATGGCTTCGTAGGTCGCAAAGGCGTTTCGCACCTCCTGAATCTCGCGGGGGTGTCCCAACACCCGTTTGCCCTCTATCACAGCTGTCACCTGTTCAAGGGTGAGCGTGTTGTTCTCGATGGCCAGCGAGGCCTGGATGGTACGGATGCGGTTCTCCCGGCGCAGGTGCGGAGTCAGGTGCTGGTCGGCCAGCACAGTGTAGCGGCCGATGGTTTCGCCAATCTCGGCGACCAGATTCACTATCGCCGGTGTGATGGTGAAAGGCGGCTGGTAGGTAGAGGGCTTGCTCACGGCCGGTTCCTCCGCCTGGCTTTGCGCACCTTGTACAACCGCTCGGTGAATACCTTGTCCAGTGCCCTCCCTCGGCCGTCCATGCTGATATCGACGTTTAAGTCACGGAGCACGTCTTTGAAGTCCATCGAAGTGAACTGCGAGTCCTGGTAGGTGTTGAAAATTCCCGGCGTTCCGTGCGTCAATGTCCGTTCGAGAGCGTCCACATAGAACTGACTCTCCAGCGTGTCTTGAAATTCTGGGAGGACCCGCTTCTCAAGCTCATGCAGCCTGTGTGCCGGCAGTGGCCCCAGGCTACGTTCTCCTGCAGCCTTGATGGCTTCGGGGTTTGCGAGGAGGGTTTCGAGGGCTGTCCGGTCGCCCATCGCGGCGCGAGCAAGAATGTGATCATGCTCGGAGAGGACGGGATGAAAACAGCTCGAGTGGCTCACATGACAAGAATAGTCGGTTTTTGTGGTGCGTAGGGTTCTTTTTCGGGGATGGAAGCGAACAGGCGAGGGGAGGCGGAGCCACCGGCCCTCCCCCGGGAAAGACAGGAGCAATTTTTCTCTCGCAAAGGACGCAAAGATTCGCCAGGGTAGGGCAGGAGGAAGACTGAAGTTTGAAGTGGGAAGTGGTGTGGCCGAGCAATATCTGGCATCTTTTTCGGTCAGGTTATTTCAACCCGATTGGCCGGTCACTGTTTATTCTCATTGGGCTGCGGAGTTATGG
>JANTFG010000172.1 GCA_024763555.1 Thermoanaerobaculales bacterium | reverse complement strand
TTTCCGGCAGTGAGGGAGGCGAGAGAAGTCGTGTCGACGGCCTCGATTTCTCCGGCGCCGGCAATCTGCTGGCCGTTCTTATCGACAAGGAAGACGATCTTCGCGCTGGCGTCGACTTTCAGCCGCTGCAGAAGCGCGGAGATCCTGTTGAATTCCTCTTCGTACATTACAAGGCCGTGGTTCACGATAAACGCCTCCCTACACGATAACTTCTAACACAGATCCGCTCAAAAGGGCAAGTGGGCTTTCCCTCCACAAGCGAAACTTCGGCACCTGGGTTCGGGGCTTCCCGGAGAAACTGCCAAGACCCGGAACCAGCATACCATTTCTCCAGCAGGATCAGGTGAATCCTCACACAGATTCTTCCGGTCGACTGATGCTTGAAAAGGTGGATCAGCGCCCTCAAGCCGTCGGACGAAAAAACCTCGTGCTATTCCCGTCAAAAAAGGCAATACAGCCTTTAACATGAGCGCCATCCCTGATCCGGGTGCCCGGCAGCAGGACACTCTGCTTCAGGTGGACACCCTCACCCAGGGAACAGTTCCGGCCGATCACGACATGGGGCCCGATCTCACAGCCCTTTCCGGAGTGCAGGGATTTGTCGATCAGGATGGGAGGGTTCAGTCGGAGCCCGGGCGAAAGCTCGGCCGGGAGCGGCGGCCGAAGGCGGTCCAGGAGAAGGAAACTCAGCTCGAGATAATCTCCGGGGCTCGAAATTTGCAGGCGTTCCCTGGTCTTGACTCCCCGGACTGTTGAGCCCTGGTCGACGAGAGCCTGGATGACATCCTGGATCTCGTATTCGCCGCGCTTTGATCTGGGAACATGGCAGGCGATCTCTGCCGCTTCCAGGGGTAATCTGTACAAGGGCAGGGAGACTGTTGAGGAAAAGGCCTCTCCGGGCCGGGGTTTCTCGATAATCGCGAGAATACGCCCGTCCTCAATTCGAACAGAGGCGCTTCGACATACCCTGTCTGCCGCCACGTCTTCCAGAGCCAGCACGGCATCGGCATCCTCCGCCAGCATCTTCTGCACAAATTCAGCAGAAATCAAGGAATCGCAGGCGCTGAGAATGAAGGGCCCGCGAATCAGCGACCGGGTGAGCGAGAGCGCGTGGGCCATCCCGAGACGTTCATTCTGCCTGAGCCACCGGCAGCGGATGCCGCCGGGGAGCTCCTCGCCGAAGAACTCCCGGATCAAGCGGTCTTCAGGAGCAAAAATAAAGATCACTTCCTCGATGCTGTTCGGGAGCAGGGTATCCAGCACCCATTGAACCATCGGGCGACCGAGAAGCGGCAGCATGGCCTTTGAATAACGCTCCGTCAGCGGTCGAAGACGTTTCCCGAGACCGGCCGCCAGGATGATGGCCTGCATCAGCTCCTCCCCGCGAGGACCCGGGCGGGACCGGAGAGCCGACAGATCGTGAAAGCGGACTTTGAAGAGGCCTCCGGGTGGCTTTGTGCATAGGCCGCCGAAACCCCGGCGATGACTTCGGCGCCGAATCCCGGCCGTGTGAGGGCGATACAGCATCCGCCGAAACCGCCGCCGGAAAAGCGGGAGCCGTACACGCCGGGCGATTCCCTCAAGAGGCGATCCAGGGTGACCAGCCCGGGGGTTCCGCTCTCGTAGTTCTCCACCGAGCTGAGGCCGGAGAGATTGACCAGTTTCCCGAATGCTTCGAGATCTCCCCGTGCCCAGGCGGAACAACCCAACTCAACCCGCCGGACCTCCCCGAAGTAATGCGCGGCCCTCTTTTCCAGGGTCTTCGGCAACTGCGGGGTCATCTCCTCGAAACGGGCCCGGGACACCATCGAGAGACGGGCGCGCTCCTCCTGAATGTCCTCGCCCAGCATGATCCGGGCGGCCTCATGACATTGAACCACCCGCGAGTTATAGGAGCTTGATAGGAGCTGCCGGGAGAGACCCGAAAAGGCCACGACAATTTCCAGGGGTGGAGCGGCGGCCGGGAAGGGAATATTCTCAACATCGAAGTTCGAACAGTCGATTCTCGTCAGACAGCCTTCCCCGGCAAAGAGGATGATTGAAGGATCCAGCAGGCCGCTTGAGAGACCGAGGTGGGAATTCTCAGCCTCCTGCACCAGGCGGGCGATCTCCTTCCGGCCGAGTTTCAGCTCGTTGACCGCGGCCAGGGCCATCAGGAGACTCGTCAGCAAAGCCGCGGAGGAGCTGAGTCCCATTCCCGGAAGATCCCCGCTGAGAACAGCATCGAAACCCCGTCGGATCAGGAATTTTTTCTGCAGGACGGCAAGTGCGGCCCTCGGGTAGTCGCCCCAGTTTCCCTGAGGATCAGGAGGAACCTGTTGCGGGTCCAGCCGGACTTCCCCGCCCATTTCCAGGCTTTGAAGCCGGACTTCAGTCGCCGGCCGCCCGGCAAGAAGCACTCCGCGATCCACGCTCATCCCGCTGACCACACCGCCCTGGTGATCCACGTGAGCGCCGAGTGGACAGATGCGGAGGGGCGCCCAGATCAGCAGCTCCGGCGGCGATGAGCCCCCGATGAGCACCTGCAGCTTCTCAAGCTTCTCAGTCCACATCTTTCCAGGCCCCTGCCTGCAGGCTCTTCAGATTCTCAGGGGTAATTTCTCCCTCCGTCACATCTCCGAAGATCTCATTCGACAGCCGGATCGTCTCGGGATCGAGAGCCCTGAGGTAAGCCTGATCGTGAAGGAAATTTCGCCATCGCCCGGTGACATCGAGTTTGCGTGCCCTGTTCTTCAGCTCCTGTCCGCTGAATGACGAGCCGCCCCCGTCGGAGCTGAGGACGTCGAGCCCGATCTCGGAGTTCGGCATCTTCAGTTTCGACGCCAGCTCCTGCCGGTACTCCGGACTGGAAAACCAGCGGTTGTAGGAGATCATGATGGTATCTTCGGGGAGCAGGGAGGTCTCTCCCAGGAATTCCCTGGCGTATCTCTTCCAGTGCTCGGGATAGAAGGTCTTGAGCCGACGCCGCATTCTCCTCTTGGATTTCCGGACGCTGGCAAAGGTATTGAAGGCGTCCCGAAGTACAAGGATATTGAGGCGTTCCCGGCTCGGTCCGAGAATCGGCTCGGCGCCGCCATGATAGAGAATTTCACGGGAGGCTTTTCCCAGGGGGACGTTCTCCAGGCTGCAGAGGAGGATCTCTTTATGCATCTCCGCTACTTCCCGCCAATCAATTGTCTCCGGGAGTTCGAGTCCGAAGAGACGCTTCGGAGCATTTCCGCCGAGGGAGCGGCTGATGATCCGGAAAATCTTCTTTTTTCGAAGTCGAACTTTGAAGGGCTTTGAGAAACAGTTATTGAGATGGAAGAGCGGACGGCCGGCATTCTGCGCGATCCAGTTGACGATCGCATGCCCACCGCCACGTTTGAGGTGCCAGAGCCAGATTTCGGTCTCGTTTCGATACTCCATCACGGAGCCGAGGATAGCGTGTTCCGCCCCGCTCCGGAAGACTGAATCCGGGCATCTCTCCTGCTCTCCCCTCAGCCCCCGGACCAGGCCCCCGCCTCTTCACTCCGAGGGGCGTGAAATCGCCATGAGGTCGCCGAGCCCTTCCAGGAGATCAAGATCCCCAATCGTGTCAATGTCCCCAAGCATCTCGAGTTCGGACCAATCCAGCTGCTGACTCCGGAGGGAGGCTCTCGTCGCCTTGAGGGTCTCCGGCGAAGACCAGGGCACCCCGGTGAAACAGTCCACGCCGGGCCCGCTCTGGCCGATGGCCCAGTATCCTCCGTCTGAAGCAGGCCCAAGCACCACGGGAAAGCGGTGAAGCTGCTCGAAGGCCTTCAGCAGATGGCTGCGATTGAGTCCGGGGCAATCCGAGCCGACGAGCAGTACCTGGTCGGCCCCTTCCTCGAAACGGCTTCGGAAGGCCTCCCGCATCCGCCGACCCAGATTTCCTTCCGCCTGCACCTCGATCTCGAGTCCTTCCGGGGGCGACCAGGAGCCCTGAATCTCCTCAGCCAGGGAAAGGAGAACCGGGATGCCGCTGGATCGAGCCTCCTCAATGGTATGGAGGAGCAGCCGGGAGTAGATTCTTGCAGCCGCCTCCGCCCCGATGTCCCGGGCGAGGCGGGTCTTGACCCGACCGGGAATGGGTTCCCGACCGAAGATGATGATGCATCGGCTCATCGGATGTCCCGATACCAGCGGGCCAGTGTCTCAGGGGACACACCAAGACGGAAGAGGAGTGGAAAGGTCGCCGTGCAGATCCTTGCCCGAAGGGGTCGACTCTCAAATCTGCGCCCGGTGGTCCGGACCTCCGGCTTCAGTCTTCGAATTCGTCCCCGGCGGCGGCAGTTTCGGGCAAAAACCACGTCTTCCATCAGGGGGATCGGAGGAAAACCACCGACCTCCTCGAAGACCTCCCGCCTCACCGCAAAGGCCTGGTCGCCATAGGGGAGGCCGACTCCAAAGGACCGGAGATCCAGCAGTCGCAACCACGCCCGGGCCAGTATTCCGGACTCCGTTTGGGAAGGCTCGGTGTGAAGGCGGAAGCAGACGAGGGCGGTCCCGGGCTTTTCCAGGGCTGAGGCTGCCGCCTCAGCCCAGCCTGCGGGGAGTCGGCAGTCCGCATGGAGAAAGAGCAGTCGCGGCGCCGACGTTGCCCGGGCCCCGAGCTGCAATTGCAGACCCCGACCCCTCGGCGCCTCGAGAACACGCACTCCTTCTACTGTTTTTGCCCGAGCGACGGTCTCGTCCGTACTGCCGCCGTCCACAACGAGGGTCTCCCGCACACCTTTGCCGATGGATCGGAGACAGGATTCGATCCCCTCCGCCTCATTCAGGGCCGGGACGACGACGGCGAAGGAAGACGCGGGCATGATGGAATTCTACAGCAGGGAGGCGGCTGCGCTATACTGATTTCCGGGCTTGAGAAACTATTCACAAGCTGATGTGAGGACGAAGCAATGGCAGAAGACCGGAATCTACGGGGTTGGAAAAGGCTTGAATACCGGGGTACACCCATCTGGATTCAACCGGAGGTACCAGACTACTTCGTCCCGAATTCACGCGGGGATCTCATTCTCTCAAGTCTGTTCTCCGGCGATGATCTCAGCTCAGCCGCCGCCCGCTATGGCCGTACTTTTGGTCTGGATCCCGAAACGGCCCTCAGCCAGGCGACGCACTTCCTCCACCGCTTGCCGGACCGAACGGCCTTGCCCCGGCAGCCTCGGAACCAGCGCCTCGCGCTTGGCGAACTCCGGGAACTCTGGCTCCACCTGGGAAACCGCTGCAATCTCAGGTGCACACACTGCATGTTCACCTCCTCCCCGGAGGCCTCGCTTGAACTCCGTCCCGGGGAGGTGCGTCGGATTCTCGATGAGGCCTTTGAACTCGGCTGCCGGCTCCTGTACGCCACCGGGGGCGAACCCCTGATCCACCCGGCGTATCCCCTCCTCTGCGAGAAGGTGGCTTTGAGACCGGATACGCACCTCGTCACCCTGACGAACGCCCTGGCCGTGCCCCGCCTGCGCCCACTCTTCGACCGGCTCCCCAGGGAGCGCTTTCACTTCCAGATCAGCCTGGACGGACCCGAGTCCGTCCATGACGCCATCCGCGGCGCCGGGAGCTTCATACGAACACTGAAGGGTATTTCCGTCCTGCAGGAACTGGGATTTCCCGCCTCTCTTGCGATGGTGGTTGATCGCAGCTCCGTAGATTCGATGGAGTGGCTGGTGTCGGAAGCGGCCCGACTGGGCCTCGGCTCGGTTCACTACCTCTGGTATTTCGTCAAGGGTCAGGGATCAAGTGATAAGATTCCGGGGCTTCGCGAGATCGTGCGCGGCTTCGAGAAGGCCCGAATGCGGGCAAAATCGCTCGGCGTCGCCATCGACAACGAGGAAATCCTCCGTTCCCAGATCCTCTCCCTCCCGGGAACCCGCTACGATCTCACGAACGCCGGCTGGCAGTCCATTGCGGTGGGCCCCGATGGGCAGATCTATCCCACCGCCGCGCTGGTCCTCGAGGAGAAACTCGCCTGCGGAGATATTTCCCGGGGGCTTGAGACGATCTGGCGCGAATCACCGCAACTGGAGGAACTGCGAAATGCCTCCCTTTCCTCGGTGCCTGAGAGTTCGTCCCGTCCCCTCTCCTGGCTCATCGGCGGAGGTGACCCGGATCATAGCTGGATCGCGGACGGGCGCTTCGTCGGCGCCGACCCCTGGCTTGAACTCTACGAAGAGACGGCGCTCGCCCTGATCGCCGAACAGGCCGGACCGGAGGATCTTGTCGACAGGCCCGCCTTCCGGGCACGGATGGGAGAACGCCTCGAGGCCTGCAGCGAAGAAGATGCTCTCTGCGCCTTCACCCATTCCAACTGTGTGCTCTCACTGGCCGAAAGCGATGGACACTCCCTCGCCCGGAGTTTCTACGGCGAGGCGGCACAGGCGCCGAAGGAAGAGATCATCAACCCGACGAGCTATGGGGAGTCAACCTCGACGGAACTCCCGGACGCCGCCCTTGCCCGCAGTTACGGTTGTGGGAGCCCAGTCCTGGATGCTGGAATCTCCCGGGGCGACAGGGTCCTCGACCTGGGCTGCGGAGCGGGAATCGAGGTCTGTATCGCCGCCGAGCAGGTTGGAGCCGAAGGCCGGGTCATCGGGGTCGATATGCTGCCGGAAATGCTCAAGCAGGCTGAGGTCGCCGCCGCTGAGATGGCGCGGGGACTGGGATATGAGAACATCGAATTTCGACTGGGCCTGCTGGAGGAACTCCCCCTCCCGGATCACTCCATTGATGTGGTCATCTCGAACTGTGTGATCAATCTCACGGAGGACAAGCGCCGGACTTTCGAAGAAATTCGCCGCGTGTTACGCCCCGGCGGTCGCCTGGTCGTTGCGGATGTCTGCTGCGAGGAGGAGCCCTCCCTCGAGATCCGATACAACGAAAAACTCCGCGGCGAATGCATCGGCGGTGCGTTCCTCCAGGATGAGCTCCTGGGGCTCCTGGAGGATGTCGGTTTCGAGGGAATCTCGATCCTCAAGCGTTTTCCCTACCGCGAGGTCGCGGGTCATCCCTTCTACTCCCTGACCTATGCGGCTTCGGCGCCGGGGGAGAAACGTGCCTGCCGGGGCGTGTATCGGGGACCCTTCGCTGCAGTTTTGACCGATGAGGGCAGGATCATTCCCAGGGGCCGGACCCTTCCGCTCGAGCTTCCCGAGAGTTTCACGGATCCGTCGCTCTTTCTCTTCGACGAGGAGGGCGCCGTCACAAACGTCGATCTCGGGGCAGGTTGCGCCTGCTTCGTTCCTCCGGACCGGGAACAGCTGCCTGAGCAACGCAGCATCGAAGGCTGCATGGTCTGTGGATCCCCCCTGGAGTATCTCGAAGTTTCCGAAAGCATGGAGTGCAGCTACTGCGGCCGGGAGATGAGATCCAGCACCCGCTGTGGGGCCGGCCATTTCGTCTGCGACGACTGCCACGTCAACGGGGCGCCGGAAGCCATCATCAGCATGGTCGGCGCCTCAGAGGAGCGGGACATGATCCGGCTCTTTGAAATGGTCCGCCGGCATCCCTCGATCCCGGTTCACGGACCCGAGTACCACGCCCTGGTCCCCGCCGTGATCGTGGGCGCCGCCCGCAACAGCGGGCTCAAGCTCGAAAAGCGCCATATTCAGACCGCCGTCGAGCGTGGCCGGACGATTGCCGGGGGCGCCTGCGGTTTTCTCGGAGCCTGCGGGGCGGCCCTCGG
>JANTFG010000171.1 GCA_024763555.1 Thermoanaerobaculales bacterium | reverse complement strand
TGATCCGCGGCGAGGAGGGCATGGGCTGGGGAGATGTCAAGTACCTCGCCGGAATCGGCGCCGTCCTGGGTCTGGCGCCTGTTCTGTGGGTCTTGATCGTCGCGGCGATTCTCGGCGCCATCGTCGGCGCAGGCCTGATGATCGCCGGACGGGGAACGACGAAGACGGCGCTCCCCTTCGGGACCTTTCTTTCAGCGGCCGTTCTCCTCTACCTCTATCTCCCGGTGGCCTGGCGACTCTGGCCGCCCGTCATGGCGCACTGATTTAAGGGCCCGCGCAGAAATTACTTCCGCTTTTCGTATCCCATCCGCACCACATCTTCGGCTCGGGCTCAATCTGGAAATACTCAACGCAGGCAAGGCTGCGCCTCCGCTTTCTCTCAATCGCCCAATCCAGATCTGAAGCACATCCGGGCGCGCAAAACAGGAAGAAATTATTGCGCGGCCCCTCAGCGGAGAGGCCGCCTTCTCGAGGAGTGCTCGAGGAAATCTCCTTCGCAGGGACGTCATTCTCGGCTGATCGGGGCTGTATCAGCCTCCGGAAACTTTGACATCGGGCCTCTCGGATGCTACAAGATCCCCCCTCGTGTGCCCGGCCTCCCTCGAGTCCCCCGCCCCGCGAGTCTGCAGATCCCGATTCATCAATGGATGCTGCCCGGAGTGAGATCATGAAAAACAGTGAGTTTCGAAATATCGCGATCATCGCCCACGTCGACCACGGCAAGACGACCCTGGTCGATGCCATGCTGTGGCAGTCGGGAACATTCCGCGAAAACCAGCGGGTCGCCGAGCGCGTCATGGATTCCGGGGATCTGGAGCGCGAACGCGGCATCACGATCCTTGCGAAGAATACGGCGGTCTATTACAAGGGTCTCAAGATCAATATCGTCGATACCCCGGGACACGCCGACTTCGGAGGAGAGGTCGAGCGAACTCTGCAGATGGTCGATGGCGTGCTGCTCCTGGTCGATGCGGCTGAGGGGCCATTGCCGCAGACCCGTTTCGTGCTGGCCAAAGCCCTCCAGCTCGGTCTCCCGCCGATTCTCGTCATCAACAAGATCGATCGCTCGGATGCCCGGGCCGAGGAGGTCCTGGACGAGGTTTACGATCTCTTCATCGATCTTGATGCCACCGAAGAACAGCTGGATTTTCCGGTCTTCTGTACGGATGCCCGCAAGGGTCTCTGCAGGAGGGGTTTCGAGGGAGAATTCTCAGACCTTGAGCCGCTTTTCGAAGAAATTCTGAAATCGATCCCGGCCCCTGAAGGCGATGTCGACCACCCGCTGCAGCTCCTGATCACCAACCTCGACTGGTCCGATTATCTGGGTCGTCTCGCAGTGGGTCGGATTGTCAACGGTGTGCTGCGGCCGGCGACGATGGTCGGCCTGGCCCGGGAGGACGGGATCAGCAGGGTCAAGACGGGACAGGTCTTTTCCCAGCAGGGTGTCGGACGGGAGGAGGTTGAGGAGGGCATAGCAGGAGATATCGTCGCCGTATCCGGTCTCGGTGAGATCTCCATCGGCGATTCCCTGGTCGACCTCGAGGATCCGAAACCGCTGCGTCGAATCGCCGTCGATGAGCCGACCATGTCCATGGTCTTTTCGGCCAACACTTCACCTTTCGGAGGGCGGGAGGGCAACTATGTTACGGCCCGGCAGATTCGAGCGCGCCTGGAAAAGGAGATGCTCTACAACGTCGCATTGCGGCTGGAGATTCTCTCCAATGACGCCTTCAAGGTTCTGGGTCGGGGCGAGCTGCAGCTGGCCATTCTCATCGAGACCATGCGGCGGGAAGGTTATGAACTCTCCGTCTCGCGCCCCGAAGTCGTCATCCGGACGATCGACGGTGTGCAGCACGAACCGATGGAGCTGGTCCAGGTGGATTGCCCCGATGAGTACGTCGGGGTCGTGACCCAGAAGCTGGGAAGCCGAAAGGGCGTCATGGTGGAGATGCACAACCCGGGTCACGGACGGGTCCGGGTGGAGTATCGGGTTCCCTCCCGCGCTCTGATCGGATTTCGCTCGGATTTCCTGACCGATACCCGGGGAACGGGCATCCTGAACCACATTTTCGACGGATGGGAGCCGTGGATGGGTCCGCTGGGCGGGCGGCCGACGGGCGCCCTCGTTGCCGATCGTCCGGGAAAAACCACTCCCTATGCTCTCTTCCACCTCGAACCCCGGGGCACCCTCTTCTGGCCCGCCGGCACCGAGATCTATGAAGGTATGGTCGTCGGGGAAAACGCCCGCTCAGGAGACCTTGTGGTCAACGTGACCCGGGAAAAAAAGCTGACCAATATGCGGGCGGCCGGCTCGGACGAGGCCCTGCGTCTGGCGCCGCCGCGACGGATGACCCTGGACCTGGCCCTGGAGTGGATCGATGATGATGAGTTGGTCGAGGTGACCCCGTCGATCATCCGGATCCGGAAACGGGTCCTCAAGGCGAATCAGCGCCCGCGTTGAGGCGCGCGAGTCACCGGACTCTGCAGCTAAGGCTGTGAGCTGCACAGCATCCCGACCTGCAGCCGGAGGATTGTGAATCATGGGGCTGATGTCTCGCTTCAGCGGAGGCCGATGAAGAGGAGAAAGGCGCCCATCAGGAGCAGCATGAGGAAGGCCCGTTTGCGACCGATCCTGCCGTCACGGAGGATGACGAGGCCCATCAGGAGAGTTGCGACGACCAGAAAGGGCAGGTCGAAGCGGGCGATCACGGTCGGAACCGCGCCCGGTCGGATCGAAAAGGCCGAGCCGACGACAAGGCCGAGGTTGAAGACATTGGATCCCAGTACATTGCCGACCGAAAGCTCGGCTTCGCCCTTGACGGCGGCCATGACGGAGGCCGCCAGCTCCGGCAGGGAGGTCCCGAAGGCCACCAGGGTCAGGCCGATGACGGCCTCGGAGACACCGGCCTGCCGGGCCAGTATGCTGCCTCCCCGGACCAGAAAGTCGGCGCCCAGGCTTAGGGTCGCCATCCCGATGATTGTCAGAGCCGCCTGAGCGACGGCCGAGCCCCGGACCTCCTGTTTCGGCCCACGCTCCGAGCGTGCTTCCCGGAAACAGGATCCAAGGAAGAGGGCGAAGATCAGCAGCAAACCAGCCGCCAGCGGGCGGGAGATCCAGCCTCCCCAGGCCCCGATGATCAGGAGCACTGCCGGAAGCAGTCCGAAGATCAGGTTGCGCCGGGTTTCCTCCTTGCGCCCGATGATGACGATCGGTCGAATCATGGCCGAGACTCCCAGGACCAGGAGGAGGTTCATGACATTCGAGCCGACTGCATTTCCGAGACTCATGCCGCCGCTACCCCGGAAGGCGGCGAAGACCGAGACCAGGAACTCCGGCATGGAGGTGCCGAACCCCACCACCGTCAGGCCGACGATCATTGGGGAAATTCCGAGTCTGAGGGCAAGCCGAGAGGCCCCATCGACCAGCCAGCTTGCGCCGAGGCCCAACATGATGATTCCGGTCCCGAGAAAAATCCACGCCATGGGAGCCATCCTAACTCAGGTTGCGGGAGAAGCAAAAGTTCCGGCAGTGGGTTTTCTTATTCGTGGTTTTGGGCGGGGGCCGGCGGTCCGTTCCGAACCCCCGGCATCTCAGCTCTCGTCGGGATGTCTTTCAGCCGGCTCTACCCGTGGGCAGTCTCGGGCCGGAGGGATCCGGTTCAAGACTGCCCCGGATGAGGACGGCCGCGCCGGTCTCGACCCGAGGCAGGGTGAAATGGAGGAGCCCCGCCTCGATCGAAAACTCCAGCTCCCCGCTGCCGCCTTCCGTTGAGTTCCAGTGGATTCCGGTGGGAGAAAAGCCCGAGGGCAGGCGAATTCCGATCTCTGTGTTGTCGAAGGCCGGACCCCGCATATCCGCCAGGCCGATGAAGATAAACGCGCCCTCGGCGTCATTTCCGGAGCGTGCATTGATGAGGAGA
Source organism: Thermoanaerobaculales bacterium (assembly GCA_024763555.1). GTDB lineage: Bacteria > Acidobacteriota > Thermoanaerobaculia > Thermoanaerobaculales > Sulfomarinibacteraceae > JANTFG01. Next base: position 3,777 of record JANTFG010000171.1, on the reverse strand, counting down.
CGGCTTCTGTCTGCGGCCGGAAGATCGGTGCTCAACAGGCTGCTGGTGATTTCGGAGATCTCGTGGCTGGGGATGTCGGACAGAGTACCCGAAGATCGCGGTACGCACCATTCATCACGGCTTCCCACTTCGGAAGTCGTGGCGATCTTTCCGCCCTCGGCGACATAAGCACGAATCACTGAGATCTCGGTGTCGCTGAGACAGGCGGCGCCCGGGATGACGAGCCAGTTATAGGGTTGAAGATCTTCGGGGCCTGATGGGGAGCTGACAATATCGAATTGAATCTGCCCGGACAGCAGTTCCCGGGCGCGGCGACGATATTCTTTGAAATAGATGGTATCTCCCTCATCAAACTTGTCGTCGCCGGATTCCTCGCCGTCGATGAAATCCCTGCTGCGCGGGCTGAAGTAGAGAGCGACATCGGCCATGCTCCTTCCGGAGTAGGCCGGGACTTCGTTGGCCTCGATCCAGGCGAATACGGTCGGGCGGCTGCCCGTGCTGTCATCCAGCATCTCGGGCCCCCGGGCCTCGTAATAGTTGGCGCCCTCGCTGAGGTGCACGGCCGCTTCGCGTAAACTGTCGGCGACGGCCCCGGCGTAGGTCAGGACCCATCCGGGTCGGCCGGAATTCGAAGCGACGGCGAATCGGACGAGGAGAGCATAATCCTGCCAGTCCTCGAGACTTGCATCCTGCATTCCGCGGTCATCCTGGTCGATCGGTTCAAGCTCGTGGGCCGTGGCCACCCCGGAAGAAGCGGAAAAATCCAGCGGATCCTGGGAGTACTGCGTGACAAAATTGGAGTCCATACACCAGTTTTCGGTAAAGAAGAGAATCTCAGGATCGACGGAGTGGGCTGCTTCGGCAACAGAGTCGACGAAGTTCGCGATGGACTGCATCCTCCAGCGAATCCAGTGTCGCCACGAGAGATCCTCCCAGTTCTTTGCCGGGATACCGGTCTCACCGCTTGCAGCCTCGAAGGCTGCCTGACTGTAGGGATCGGTTGAAGGCCAGAGGTCGTCGAACTGTCCCAGGCCGTTGAGCAGGTAGGCGACGTCCATCCAGAGGCCGTCGGCTCCAGCCGTGGCGATCTTGCGGATCTGCCCGAGATAGAAATCGGCATAGGGGGACTCCGGTGAAAGCCAGAGATCATAGTCATTCTCTTCCAGCCAGAAGACGCCTTGTACGCCCGAAAACTCCAGGGCTCGCCCGAAGCGGTCGATCTGGAGCCATTCCGGGTGCTCAGTTCCCGGATCGAAGCCGGTGGCCGCACATTCAGAGCAGATCAGCTCCAGGGAGGTCAGGTACCACACCACTTTGAGACCCATGGCATGGGCCTGCGGAATGACCTCATCGCGCATCATTGAAAGGACCTGATTGAGTTCTTCGTCGTGTGTCCATGCGGTGTAGGACCAGCCTGTCGGGGCGTCAGCTACGACGACGGAGACACCCTCGTTGGCCAGTTTCCGGAGTTTGGTTTCGATCTCGGCGTGACTCATTTCCAGCTCGAAGGAAGCCCCGGCCAGGCGAGCGCGATGGGCCCACTCGGGCCATTCGGCGGAGTTCCTGGGCGCCGGCGCCTTGAGATTCCCGATCGAGGCGGTGTCTGGGCAGGGTGCCTTCGTCTCTTCGGAGGCGCCGGTGGAGGACTGGGACAGGATGTCTGCGCCGGCGGTTCCGGTTCCGGCATGTGCCTGTGGACCCGGCAAAGCCAGGATGGCGCAGATGATCAGAGAGAAAAGGCGGCATCTCATAAATTCTCCTCCATCATCGATTCATCAACTCTCGATCGCTGATCGCAGCAAGATTCTTCATCGACGGGAGAAACCGAGGTCTCGGCGCCTGTTGTTGAATCGCGTCGGCGTCCATCTTAACGCGACCGCGGGACTGCGCTCAAAACTGCTGTAGAATCCTAAGGTGGTGCATGAGTTTAAAGCCGGGGAAATGGTCGGGCGTTATCGACTGGACCGGAGGCTTGCGGTCGGTGGGATGGGGTGCGTGTGGCAGGCCCATGACGAACGTCTGGACCGCGACGTAGCCATCAAGCTCCTGCCAAGACTTAAGGTCGTCGACGATTCCTCCGAGAAGCGCTTCTACCGTGAGGCCCGGGCCATGGGCCGCCTGGACGATCCCCGGATCATCTCGATCTACGATATCGGTTCTGCGGACTTTGAGACGGGCGAACACGCACCCTTCATCGTGATGGAGCTGGTCCATGGCAGGGGATTGGATGCTGTTTTCGAAGAGGGGAGGCTGCAGCCCCGCCCCGCAGTGGAAATTATGCTGCAGGTCGCGCAGGCCCTGGCCGTGGCCCACCGGGCGGGTGTGATTCACCGGGATCTCAAGCCTTCCAACATCATGGTGGCGGATGGTGGACAGGCAAAGGTGCTCGACTTCGGGCTTGCCCGCCTCATGGAAGGTGATATCCACCCGGCTGAGGCCACGCTGACCTCCCCCGGAATGGTCCTGGGATCCTGTCCCTATATGGCGCCGGAACAGGCCCTCGGCAAGAAATCGGATCCCCGCGCAGATCTTTTCTCATTGGGCGCCGTCCTTTATGAGGCCCTGAGCGGCCGACGCGCTTTCAGGGGCTCCAGTCCGGTTGCCGTCCTGCAGTCCGTGGTGCACTGCCGCTTCGATCCCCTGGAAGATGTGGCGCCGGATCTACCCCCGGAACTCTACTCCATTGTCTCCAAATGCCTGCAGAAGGATGTGGGACACCGTTATCAGGAGGCCGGGGCTCTCGTCGGTGATCTCAGGGCTTTCCTCGAAAAAGAAAAGAGCAGGATTCAAGAGATCCCGACGATGGCACTTGATTCCGCTCCGATTTCGGCCCACCGAAGCCGGCTCAGGCGGCGACGTACTTTCCTGGCGGCGGCGACGGCTCTCGCTCTTCTTCTCGGTGCGGCTTCAGGATTCCTGCTGGGAAGAGCAGGGCGGGAGAAAATCCGGCCGGCCGGAGGAACCTGGGCGACAAGGACCCTTTGGCGGGCCCCGGAAACAATCCTGAGAACTTCGACCTGGCATCCTGACGGACGGGTTCTCGTTGTGGAGAGCCACGGTGCAGCCGGTGATCAGCTGATGGAAGTTTCAAGCGAGAACGGAAGACGTCGGGTGCTGGTGGAGGCTTCGGATCAGGGGATGCCGGTCTGGCCGGAGTACTCCCCGGACGGCAGGGCCCTGGTGTACAACCGCATTTCGGAGACCTCCTCTTCGATCGAGATCGTGCCCGTCGCGGGAGGGCCGCCGGCCGCCCGCATCAAGGACGGAGAGCGCCCGCACTGGCTGGACGAGAACAGAATCCTGTTTTCACGGGGTGGCGAGGATCCGCAGTCGATATTTGTATGGAATATCCACTCGGGGGAGACCCGGAAAGTCTGGGAGGGGAAGGAAGAACTTCCCTGGTGGTCGGCTCTGCCGGGGCCCGGAGGAAATTTCGCGCTTCTCGGAGGCGGCAGCGATGCGCGCTCCGGGGTTTTCGTCGCCCATGGAGCTGGACAGGCCCCGGCTCGGTTGATGGAGGGCGGGAAGTTTCTGGAAGGCCTCATCTGGCACCCCGAGCACCCGGTACTCCTCGCAGCAGCGGACGGGGAACTCCTCGGTATCTCGATGAGCGGCGTCTCGGTCCTCCGCCGGGATGTCGCTCCTTTCGGATACCCCTCCTTTTCGCCGGATGGCCGGGCTCTGAGCCTTGTTCGCTCGGAGAAAACGGCGGACCTTCTGCTGATCGACCCATCCTCCGGAGAGGTCGAGTGCCTCCGTTGCGACGATCCGGAGATG
>JANTFG010000170.1 GCA_024763555.1 Thermoanaerobaculales bacterium | reverse complement strand
GCGGATGAATCGATCAGAGCAGTCGAGGCGCTGGCGGCGGAAAGAGAAGGGCAGCATGATGAAAAGGTTGGCGAGCCGGGAGATCCGGAAGAGTTTTCTTGAGTTTTTCAAAGAGCGGGGACATGAAAGAGTGCCCTCGGCCTCGCTGGTACCGGCGGGAGACGCGACCCTGCTCTTCACCAATGCCGGAATGAACCAGTTCAAGGAGGTTTTTGCGGGGCGCGAGTCCAGACCATATTCCCGGGCCTGCTCTTCACAGAAATGCGTGCGGGCGGGCGGAAAGCACAACGATCTGGAGAACGTGGGCTATACGGCCCGGCACCATACCTTCTTTGAAATGCTTGGAAACTTTTCCTTCGGAGACTATTTCAAGAAGGAGGCGATCGCCTTCGCATGGGAGCTGCTGGTCGATGTCTGGCAGCTTCCTGTGGAGCGGCTCTGGTTCACAGTCTATACGGACGACGACGAGGCGGCGGAGCTGTGGAGGGCCGTCGGCGCCCCGGAGGATCGGATTCTGCGTTTCGGCGAGAAGGACAATTTCTGGTCGATGGGGGATACGGGTCCCTGCGGGCCCTGCTCGGAAATTCACTATGACCGCGGTCCGGACCCTCACGGGCCGGGACGTGCGGAACTGGTCAACGGGGAAGGCGACGAGATCATCGAGATCTGGAACCTGGTCTTCATGCAGTTTGACCGGAACGCCGAGGGTGAGATGCGGCCGCTTCCCAATCCTTCGATCGATACCGGCGCCGGTCTTGAGCGGCTGGCCATGGTGATGCAGGGCGGGGAGACCAATTACGAGACCGATGTTTTCAAGCCTCTGCTGGATGCAGTCTCCGAGCTGGTTCAGCGCCCCTATGATCCGGCAGCCGAGACCGCGCCCGCCTTCCGGGTCATCGCCGACCATCTCCGGGCGGCGACTTTCCTGATGAGCGACGGCATCGTTCCATCCAATGAGGGTCGCGGTTATGTGCTGCGCCGCATCATCCGGCGCGCCCTGCGCTATGGTCGCAAGCTCGGCCTGGACGGCGCCTTTCTCTACAGTCTGATGCCGGCGCTGATCGGACAGATGGCCGAGTTCTATCCCGAGCTGCTGGAATCCGAAGAGGTTGTGCGGACACGTCTTCGTGCCGAGGAGGAACGTTTCGCCCGGACTCTCAATGCCGGGACCGATGTAGCCCAGAAGGAACTGGAGCGGATCAAGGCTCAGGGAAAAGAGATCGTACCGGGTGAGTTGGCCTTCGATCTCTACCAGACCCACGGGATTCCCGTTGACCTCCTTGAGGAATTTGCCCAGGAGGAGGGACTCCGGGTGGACCGGGAGGCGTATGATGAGGCCCTGCGCGAGGAGAAAGCACGTGGCCAGGCCTCCTGGAAGGGCGCTCAGGCCGAGGCTCTGCAGCCGGTCTACGAGGAGTTGGGACGCCGGGGACTCAAGACGGTCTTCCGCGGTTATGAGAGCTTCGAGATCGAGGCCCCGGTTCTTGTGTTGCTGGATGAGGCCGGGGAGGTCGAGGAGTTGGGAGGGAAGGGCGAAGTTCTGCTGGCGGAGACCGTCTTTTATGCCGAATCCGGAGGCCAGGTGGGAGATCAGGGCATGCTTGAGTGGGAAGGGGGCTCGGCCCGGGTCCTGGATACCTTCAAAATCCCGGGTGGTCTTATCGTTCATCGGATCGAAGTCCTCTCCGGAAGCCTCAAGAGGGGTCAGGCCATTCGCGCCCTGGTCGATATTGAAAAGAGGCGGGACACCCAGCGCAATCATACGGCGACCCATCTGATTCACGGCGCCCTGCACGAGGTACTCGGCAAGGCGGCGCAGCAGGCTGGTTCCCTCGTCGGTCCCGACCGTCTTCGTTTCGATTTCAACTGGGATGCGGCTTTGAGCCGGGAGGAACTCCGGGAGATCGAGAGCCGTGTCAACGGGGAGATCCTGAAAAACGACGCGGTCGATAAGAAGATCATGGCCTTAGACGAGGCCCGGGAGCTGGGCGCGATGGCCCTGTTCGGAGAGAAGTACGGCGATGAGGTTCGGGTCGTCAGCGTCGGCAACGGGAGTTTTTCGCGGGAACTCTGCGGCGGCTGTCACGTGGACCGGACCGGGGACATCGGTTTGTGCCTCATTCTCTCGGAGCGGGGCGTCGCCGCCGGAGTGCGGAGGATCGAGGCCCTGACGGGTCGAGGCGCCCTGCGGCACGTGCAGGAGAGCTTTGAGCGGGAGATGGAGCTTGCAGGCCGCTACCAGACCTCATTCGACCGCCTGCCGGAGCTGCTCGAAGGGCGCGAGGAGAAGATCCTGTCGCTGGAGGAGGAGCTGCGGAAGCTGAGACACGAGCTGGCCTCGGCCTCGTCAGGGGCGGAGGAACTCCCGGTCGAAGTCGAGGGTGTGCGGATTCTGTCACGGAAGGTACCGGAGATGAGCAGCTCCGAGCTGAGGAATCTTGCCGACACCCTGCGTCAGTCCCTGGGGTCCGGAGTCGTGGTTCTGGGGATGGAGAGCGGAGGCAAGGCGACGCTTCTGGTGGCCATAACGGAGGATCTGCTCTCCAGGATCAAGGCCGGGGACTTTGTCAAAGAGCTGGCGCCGATCGTCGGCGGAAGGGGTGGGGGAAGACCCAATCTCGCCCAGGCAGGAGGTCCGGAGGCCGCTAAGATTCCGGAGGCACTGAAACGAGCGCCGGAGATCCTCAGGGAGTCCCTCAAGGACCCCGGTTGATGAACAAGAGGGGATCGGCTGCGCCGATCCCCCCTGATTCTCCCTGTTCTCCGTGGCTGGAATGAGTTCGAAACGCTGCTCCAGGAGCTGGTGCCGCCGCTTTCAAAACCGTCGCTGAAGATTTCCGCTCCCGTGTGAATCTGCGTGGCCATGACATCGGTGTCGGTCCGGGATCCCCCGCTGGTGGCGCCCCGCATCCCTCCAACGAGGACCGCCTTTTCGATGGCGAAAAGACTGATGCCGCTTCCGGGGATCAGAACCCTGGAAAAACCGGTTTGCACCTGCTCGCCGGCAGGTTCGAAACTGTAGAAATCATACCCGCCTGGAGCAGAGGAGGTCATCGCCTGGCCGGAGGGGTCTGTCACGAAAACAAGGCCCATGATCAGGTTTCGGGCGGGGCTTCTTGTCGGGACGACGATTTCTGCTGTGGTTGAGCCCACCGAGGTAACTCGGGAAAATGACCGGACCCGGGGCCGCAAGGCAGCCCCGGGCCCATGAGAGGAGAAGACTATTCCTTGTGTTTCTTGTCTTCAGGAGGCACGACGAGGAGGCCGTCGGCCGATGGCGGTAGCTGATTTCCGTTCTTGAGTGAGCCTCCTGGAGGGCCCGAGAGCTTCCGGACGAAGAAGACGAATGTGATCATGAAGCAGATGACCAGGATGTATTCGAGGCCCTTGGTTTCAAAGATATTGACGTAGTGAAAGTATTCCATTTTTCCCTCCTGCGTCTCAGTGCTCGCTGAGGACCGGCATCCGGAGGACGACCCAGCGGAAGACCCAGATTTCAGTGAAGACCACCATCAGCGTGATCCAGATTTCCCCGACGGCCGGAACATAGCTCACCGGACTGTTCCAGTTGAAGGCGATCATGGAGATGTTGAGGCGGTTGAGGATGATGCCGATCAGCGTCATGACGGCCGCGATACGGACCATGCCGAGGCGGCGCTCACGGTAGGCCTGGGTAAAGAGAGCGCAGGGGATCAGCGTGAAGACGATGACCTCGACTAGGAAGAGCGCCCCCCATTTTGTCGGGATATAGTCCCAGTGCTGGCCATGAATGAAGATGACGAACTTGACGAAAAGGTAGACGTACATCGCGATGGCAGCGCCCTTGGCCAGACCGAAAACGATGTTTTCGTAGTTCTCGTGTCCGTCGGGATCGACCCTTGAGGCGAAGACCTTGTGACTGATGCCGCCTTCAAAGATGATCATCGAGATCCCGGCGAAGATGCTGGAGATCAGGAAGAGCACCGGGAGAAACTCCGTGTACCAGAGGGGATGGAGTTTCGGCTTCGAAAAGAGGAAGAGAGCGCCGAGTCCGGACTGGTGAAGCGAGGAGAGGGTGACGCCGAAAATGACGACGCCCAGGGTCATCTTCGTCAGGAATTTCCGCATTTTTTCCATGCCCAGCCACTCGGCGGCCACGGGCGAAAATTCGATGAACTCGGAGATCATATACAGCATGAAATGCCATGCGACGAGGAAGAGGATGGAGTTATAACCAAACTTATTCCCAATGATCGGATTGATGATATGCCAGGGACGACCGAGGTCCAGGGTCAGGGCGCCGGCATAGAAGAGATAACTCAAAAATCCGTTAAGAACAGTCGCCCGCACAATGGAGTGGTATTTCTCCGCGTGCAGGACGTAGACGGTGAATGTGATGATGTAGGCGCCTCCCGCAAAGGCGACGCCGGTCATGACGTCGAAGCCGATCCAGAGACCCCAGGGGTAACTCTGGTTGAGGTTGGTCACCGCGCCGATCCCTTTCCAGAAGCGGATGACGACGAGGACGAGGCCGCCCAGGATGACTGGAATGGAGATGAGGTTGAAGGGCGTCAGGAATGGTGCTTTCGGCTTGAGTTCCTCCTTGAGGAAGTCGAAAAGAGAGCCGCTCCGTGCAGATGTTGCGTGTTGCATCTATTCCTCCCTTCCATCCTGAGCGCGTTTCGTCAGCTCACTCAAGCCGTAGAGCAGGGGAGGAAAGCCCAGGAAGACCAGGGGCACCGAAAATAAGAACTCCTTGGTGTAGTCCGGGTAGGTCAGTGTTCCCAGGTCGGTCCTGAAACCGATTTGATCGAAGGGAACGGCGGAGAGGTACATCCAGTCGGTGCCGCCGGCTTCGTACTGGCCGTAGATATGATGCTGGTATTTGTCGGGTTCATGGTAGATCCGCTCCCGGGCGACATCCATCAGTTCCTTCTTGGTCCCAAAGATCAGGGCATCCTTCGGACAGGCCTCGACGCAGGCGGGTTTTTTGCCCTCCTGGAGGCGGTCATAACACATGATGCACTTCTGAATTTTCGGATTGGGATTATTGTACTCGAACTTCGGAATTTCGAAGGGACAGGCGACCATGCAGTAGCGGCAGCCCATACAGCGGTCGCCGTGCCAGATGACGGGCCCTTCCTTGGTCTTATCCATGGCGTTGGTCGGACAGGCTGCGGCACAGGCGGGCTGGCCGCAGTGCATGCACTGTTTCTTGACGAAGACATCGCCCTGGTCGGTCTCGAATTTGTTGACCACGGTCCACTGGGTGGTGCTGGTTGTGCGGAGCTTCTCCAGTGCGCCGTCCGTGGCCGGAGTCGGGACGGGCAGGTCATGGGCTTCGGCGCAGGCCACCTCGCATTGACGGCAGCCGATGCACTTGGTCGTGTCGACCAGAATACCGACGAATTCTGGGTTGTCCGTCTGCTTTTCGAGGTTCAGAGAAGCCTTGGCTTCAGATGGCGTCAGGGCTGCAGATGCCGCAGTGATCCCCGCCAGAGAAAGGAATTTTCTTCGATCCATGATTTCCTCCTTCTTACCACGCGCTCTTCGGGCCGGAATGGCAGAAGGAGCAGCTTTCGCTGGCGTCCTTGCCGGTACCGATCTCATGACAGTCTGAGCAGAGGGTGTGAATGGCGACTTTTGCGCTCAGTTCATGGTTGGGAATGACGGCCTCATTGTTGTGGCACACCGAACATTTCTGCTGTTTCGGCGCCGTTGCTGTGGGATGGTGGCAGGTCTGACATTTGACGGTCGATTGTTCGAAATACTGAGGGTGGGGCGTCTGCAGGTCCGGCGCCTCGATCGGGTGATGGCAGTCGCTGCAGTCCATTCCCAGATCCTCCGCGTGCATCTGGTGTGGGAAATCCACCCGGCCGATCGGCGATGGGAACTGAATCGTCTCCGGCGCTTTCGGCTGGCTCTCCGGATTCTGTTCCGCGTCCTGCGCGGATACCAGAAGACCGACAGCAAGTATGCTGAAGATCAGTGCCGGTATGAATCCGGACCTCGTGTGTCTGATCAGGGAAAATTTCATTCAGAAACTCCTTTCCTTGAAATCTTGAGTCCTGTTCTTGATGCGCACTGAGGGCACAGAGCGGCATCCTTGAGATCGATATGTTCCGGTAATCGGGAGGGGGCCATGGCGCACCATGAAACAGGGCAGTGTACGAGGCCGAGAAGGTGGCCCAATTCGTGGATAGACTCGACGAGGACCCGATGACGAAGCAGGACCGGGTCGGAGGGATCTCCGGCGTATTCCGGACGCAGGCGAAACAGCGAAGCTACCGCGACCCTGCCGCCGAGTTGAGCGCTTCCGAAAACATGGGTAAAGACGGGCAGGAAGAGGTCGTAGCTCGTGATTCCAAGAAGCAGGGTTTCCGGCTTTGGTGCCAGAGAGAGGAGGAGCTGAAGGCTGGAAAGGGCGTTGTACTGACGCCTGCCGGGATCGAAGGCGGGAGAAATATCGAGCGTCTCGGGCGCGATCCACACCGGGTGTCGGAGTGCGGTCGCCAAATCCTGGCGCAACAGCCTCAGGACCGGTGGGGCCAACGGACCCAGCGAGACGAGTTCCACTTTCCAGAGAGGATTCACCGCGCATCTCCCGCCTCATGGTCTTTCGATGTTGTATTTTCGCATCTTGTTGTAGAGAGTGACCCGATCGATTCCCAGTTTTTTCGCCGCATGGGTGACGTTGTAGTCGCTCAAGTCAAGGACCCGGCGGATCTGGCGTTCCTCGCAGGCCTGAAGGCTGAGATCGTCGAGATCAGAGGTGGGCCCGCCTCCACGTGAGATGATCGGAAGGTGCGAAGGCTGGATCTCGCCCTCGTGACAGACCACCAGAGCCCTCTCGACAGCGTTGGCGAGTTCGCGAACATTGCCGGGCCATCGATAGGACAACAGGATCTTCTCGGCATCTTCTGAAAACCCTGTGACCCGGCGCCCCATCGAAGTCCCGAGACGCTGAAGGTAGTGTCCGGCGATTGCCATGATGTCTTCCGGGCGTTCCCTCAGTGGAGGAATGTGGATCTCGAAAACGTTGATCCGGTAGTAGAGATCATCACGGAAGCTTCCCTCCCGAACAGCTTCTTCGAGATCGCGGTTGGTCGCGCAGACGACGCGGAAGTCGACCGGGATTTCCTGCACGCCCCCGACCCGGACGATCTTGTGGTCCTCGAGCGCCCGGAGGAGTTCCACCTGCACCTTCTGGGAGATTTCGCCGATCTCATCGAGAAAGAGTGTTCCCCCGTCGGCCAGTTCCAGTTTGCCCTTGCGTTTGGCCTCTGCGCCGGTGAATGAACCCTTTTCGTGCCCGAAGAGTTCGGATTCCAGGACTCCTTCGGGTAACGCGCCGCAGTTGACGGCCACCAGGGGCCCGAAGACTCTCTCGCTGTGCGAGTGGATGAGGCGGGCGATCAGTTCCTTGCCGGTGCCGGATTCGCCGCGAATGAGGACTGTCGTATCCGTCGGGGCTACCGACCCGACGAGTTCCAGAACCCGTCTCATACCCGGGCTTTCCCCGATAATTTCCTGGTTGACGCCCGCTAAGCGCTGTTTGAGGGAGGTGTTTTCGGCCTGGAGACGGACCTTTTCGCAGGCCTTTTCGACGATCCGGGAGAGTTCCTCAGGGTCGAAGGGCTTGGAGAGGTAGTCGTAAGCACCCTCCTTCAGGGCCTGGACCGCCGTATCGACCGAGGCGTAGGCGGTGACGAGGATGATCGCGACCGAAGGATCGACCTCATGAATGCGGTGCT
>JANTFG010000169.1 GCA_024763555.1 Thermoanaerobaculales bacterium | reverse complement strand
GCCCTGGCCGCGATCTGCGGCGACACGATGATCTGGAAGCCCTCCTCGACGACCCCGCTGACGGCTGTGGCCGTGCAGAACATCTGCAACGATGTCATGGATCACCACGGTGTGCAGGGGGTCTTCAACCTCGTCATCGGTCCCGGCCGGGCCGTGGGTGAGCGGATGCTTCAGGACCGAAAAGTACCCCTGGTCTCCTTTACCGGTTCGACCGACATGGGCCGTCACGTCTCGGAGACGACCGCCAAGCGTTTCGGGCGCAGTATCCTTGAGCTGGGCGGGAATAACGCAATTATCGTCGAGCCGGATGCCAGGCTCGATCTCGCGATGCGGGCCATTCTCTTTGCCGCAGTCGGCACGGCGGGTCAGCGCTGCACGAGTCTGAGACGCCTCTTCCTGCACCGCGACATTGCGGGCGGGCTTCTCGAAAAGCTGCTCAAGGCCTACCCTTCAATTACCATCGGCGATCCCCTGGACGAAAAGGTACTGATGGGTCCCCTGGTCAACGAGGCGGCGGTGGAAGCTTTTCTCGGTGCGCTGGACAAGGTCCGGGAACAGGGCGGGGAGATCCTTTACGGTGGAAAGCGAATTGACAGGCCGGGCTTCTACGTCGAGCCCACCATCGTCAAGGCCCATCCGGGAATGGATATTGTCAGGCACGAGACCTTTGCCCCGATTCTCTACGTCTTCGAGTACGACAACCTGGACGAGGTCGTCCAACTGCATAATTCCGTAGACCAGGGCCTGTCCTCGGCAATCTTCACCTCGAGTATGTACTCCGCCGAGAAATTCCTCTCCCATGAGGGTTCGGACTGCGGCATCGCCAATGTCAACATCGGGACTTCCGGCGCCGAGATCGGTGGCGCCTTCGGAGGTGAAAAGGAGACCGGCGGCGGCCGTGAAGCCGGGTCGGATGCCTGGAAGGCTTATATGCGGCGCCAGACCTGTACGATCAACTGGTCGGAGGAACTGCCGCTGGCCCAGGGCGTGCATTTCGATATCGACTAGGCGACAAGCTCTTTCGACTCCGCCTGCTCAGGCAGGCGGAGTTTTATTTTTTGCGGACGAATCGGGCTTCCTGGTTGTGGAGCCTCGCCAAAGCCAAGGTTGCCGAGTTCTTCTGATAGGATTTGATCGAAAGAGCTTCTTCCAGAACCAGGCGCTTCTCGTGGTAAGACCCTGACTCTCCTTTGTTTGAAAAGAATCCAAGGCATCCCGGGTTTCAATTGAGCGTTTTGAAAAGGACTGGAGGCCAAAGAGTTGCCATATTTTGCGGCTCGGAAACCCTGAGTATAGGTTATAATGCACATCTTCGAGACGGAGGCGCCGGTTTGGCCCTGCGCCTTGGGTTTCTCGTAAGAGGATTATGGATCTCAGACGGAGAGAAAGACGGGTCCTCGGGGCCATTATTGCGCTGTACCTGCAGACCGGTAGAGCGGTGGCTTCGCGTCAGGTCTCGCAGGCTCCGGGCCAGAGCCTGTCCCCGGCATCGATCCGTAACCTGATGGCCGGACTTGAGGAGAAGGGCTTGCTCTTCAGGGAGCATAGTTCGGCGGGTTGTCTCCCAACGGACGCCGGCCTTCGTTTCTTTCTCGATTGGAAGCGTGGACAGATGAAAATCAGCCCGGGCCTGCGCCGGAAGATCGAGGCCAGATGTGGAGATTCTGAGCGGGAAACCGTCGACGATCCAGTGTGGATTGCACGGCTCGTTGCCGAGTTGACCCGTGAAGCCGGAATTGTGGTTCGTCCGATCGATGTGTCTCCCATTCTGGAGAGTCTGACCCTGGTGCCTCTTGGCGCCCATCGTATTCTCGGTGTCATTGTGACCGCGAATGGATGGGTTCGAAAACGGGCTGTTACGGCCCCGGAAGGGACTCTGGACACGGAGCTTCATCTCCTGGCCGCCCGGGTCAACGAGTGGTTTCGGGGTCGGCGCCTGGACGAGATCCACGAAGCGCTGAAGGTGGCGCCCCCGAATGCTCAGGCCTGGGAATATTCTATTCTCCTCCAATTGTTTTCGATTGAGGAGGATGGGGAAGTTCAGGTTACGGGGACCGAGAATCTGGTCGCCGATGAGGCTTTCAGTGAGCTGGAAAGGATCCGCAGCGCTGTTCGCGTCCTTGAGGATCGGTCGGGAATCGCTGCGGAATGGCGGAGGATTCTCCAGGATCGGGAAACCCGGGTTCTGATTGGAGAAGAGAGCCCTCTGACCTCCGACGGGAAGCTCGGGATGGTCGCGACACTCTTTTATCGAGGACCACAGCGGGCAGGAGCGGTCGGCGTCGTCGGTCCGCGGGGAATGAACTATCTGAGGATTCTCCCGATGATCGAATGTGTCGGGCAGACGATTTCCAGGCGACTTGCCGAGGAGGATTAGATTGGATTACGGGTTTCTGAGAGCTGCGGTGTCCGGCGGGAGGTGGATCGATGGATGAGATGAAAATGGAAGAGCAATATCCGGACGATGAGGTCACGGAGCTTGAATTCGTCGGGGTGGATGACACCAAGCTTGATGATCAGAATGAGCCGCCCGAGGATTCTGAAGATCAGGACGGGGATCGAGTCGCGCAGCTGGAAGAAGAGCTGGCCCACATCAAGGAACTCTATCTGAGGAAGCTCGCAGAGTTTGATAATTTTCGGAAACGCGTTGAGCGGGAAAAGACCGAAATGAGAAAGACGGCGGGTGAGGACATCATGCAGGATCTCCTGCCGGTTCTCGACAATTTTGAACGGGCGCTGGAACATTCTTCGGAAACGGCTCCGGAGGCCTTCAAACAGGGCGTCGAGATGATCTCAAGGCAGCTCCATGACGTACTGGGGCGCAGAGGTCTGGAGCGATTCGATCCGACGGGCGAGGTCTTCCAGCCGGAATATCATGAAGCGATTCAAAGGGTCGAGGACAGCGAATATCCCGCCGGAACAGTGGCATGGGTGTTGAGCCCCGGGTATCGCTACGGCGGACGCCTGTTGCGAGCCGCCATGGTCGGCGTCAGTGTTGCGCCGGAACAGGGGGGCGAGGTCAAGGCGGAGACATCGCCGGATGAAGAGGGTGGTGAACAGTGAGTCGGATTATCGGAATTGATTTGGGAACGACAAACTCATGCGCCGCTGTCGTCGATGTCACCAAGCCGGTGGTGATTCCCAACAGAGAGGGAGCGCGAACCACTCCCTCGGTAGTGGCCTTTACCGAGAGCGGTGATCGGCTTGTGGGACAGATCGCCCGGCGTCAGAGCATGACAAATCCGGAAAACACGGCCTACGCCGTCAAACGCCTCATCGGCCGGCGTTTCGATTCGGAAGAGGTGCGTTGGGCCAGGACGCTTGTGCCGTATCCGATCGTGGAGTCGGAAAACGGAGACGCCTGGGTCCGGATCCGGGAACGGGACATGTCGCCGGAGGAAGTCTCCGCATTGATTCTCCGTGAAATCAAGGAGTTTGCCGAAGAGTTCCTCGGTGAAGAGGTGACGCAGGCGATCATTACCGTGCCGGCCTATTTTGATGACAGCCAGCGGCAGGCGACCAAAGATGCGGGCACGATCGCAGGGCTGGAAGTCTTGCGGATCATCAATGAGCCTACGGCGGCATCCCTGTCCTACGGTTTTGGAAAAGAGAAAAACGAGATGATTGCGGTCTATGACCTCGGAGGAGGGACCTTCGACATTTCGGTTCTGGAGATTGGGGACGGGATCCTCGAGGTCAAGTCGACCGCCGGTGACACCTTCCTCGGTGGAGAAGATTTTGACGCGAAGGTCATGGAGTATCTCCTCAAGTCTTTCCAGAGGGAAACCGAGATCGACCTTTCCGAAGACACGATGGCAATGCAGCGGATCAAGGAGGCGGCTGAGGCTGCGAAGTGTGAACTCTCCAACTCGGAAGTGACTGATATTTCCCTCCCCTTTATCGCTGCGGATCACACCGGTCCCAAACACCTCCAGATGAAACTGAGTCGGAGTCAGCTTGAGGAATTGGTCGAAGAGCTGGTGGAAAGGACTCTTGCCCCATGCACCAACGCTCTTGAGGCGGCAGGGCTCCAGGTTGGGGATATTGATGAGGTGATCCTGGTCGGGGGCCAGACCAGGATGCCGCTGGTCATCGAGAAGGTCAGCGCGTTTTTCGGGAAGGAGCCCTGTCGGGACATCAATCCGGATGAGGTGGTCGGAATCGGGGCTGCCATCCAGGGGGGGATTCTGAAGGGAGAGGTCAAGGATCTCATTCTCCTCGATGTAACTCCGCTCTCACTGGGTATCGAGACTCATGGTGGCCTTTTTACCAAGATTATTGACCGTAACTCCACGATCCCGACCAAGAAATCAATGATCTTTACCACGGTTGCGGACAACCAGACGACGGTTGAGGTCCACGTGCTTCAGGGTGAACGCGGGATCGCTGCAGAAAACCGGTCCCTGGGACGTTTTGATCTCGTCGGTGTGCCCCCGGCTCCCCGTGGAGTTCCGCAGATCGAGGTCACCTTCTCGATTGATTCCAACGGCATTGTTCATGTTGCCGCACAGGATCTCGCCACCGGCCACGAGCAGAGTATCGAGGTCAATCCGGCCGGCGGTCTTTCCAAGGTCGAAATCGACAGTTTGATCATGGAGGCCGATAAGTACCGGATGGATGACCAGAAGCGGCGGGAAATCAGGCATCTGCAGAATCGCCTCGAGGGTCTGCTCTACACGAACGAACGCGTGATGCGGGAGTTCGGTTCCAAGCTGGAACAGCATGATCGTGAGGAGGTTCGCAATACTCTGCATCGGGCACGCAAGGCACTGGTCAGCGAGGAGCGGTCGGTGCTCGAGGAAGCGATGATGGCCGTCCAGGACGCTGCGGGAATTCTCAGCTCCGTGATCATTCTCGATCCCCTCGCGGCCCTTGGGATGCCGGGGCTCTCGGATATGGGGATGGGCCCGTCCGAGGATAAAGAGTAGGAAAGATGACATATTCGAGGGATTACTACGAGGTCCTGGGTCTGGAGCGATCATGCTCGGTCGCGGAAATCAAGAAGGCCTACAGGCAACTCGCCGTCAAATACCACCCGGATAAGAATCCGGGAGACCGGGAGGCGGAGGAACGTTTCAAGGAGGCCTCTGAAGCCTACGCCGTCCTCTCCGATCCGGAAAAAAAGGCGCGATATGACCAGTTCGGACATCAGGGTGTCGAAGGCCAGGCATTCAACGGCTTCGATCCGAGTTCCTTCGGTGATTTCGCGGATATTCTCGGAGACCTCTTCGGTTTCGGGATGGGGGATATCTTCGGTCGGCGGAGGGGCGCCCGATCGGGTCCGCGGAGGGGAAGTGATCTCCGCTACACCATGAAGCTCAGTCTCGAGGAGGCCGCCCGGGGTGTCGAGAAGATGATCAGGATTCCCCGTATGGAGAGTTGTGAGGTCTGTGGGGGGACCGGTTCTGCTGAAGGGACCGCGCCGGAGACCTGTTCGACCTGCAGGGGCGGCGGCCAGGTGATGTATCGACAGGGCTTTCTCTCCGTCGCACGGACCTGCCCGGGTTGCGGGGGAACCGGGAAGGTCAACCCTTCCCCTTGTTCCGAGTGTCGGGGCCGCGGCCGTGTCGAGAAGGAAGCTCAACTTAAGGTCAGGATCCCTGCGGGAGTCGACAGTGGAATGCAGTTGCGCCTCAGCGGGGAGGGAGAGCCCGGGTCTCAGGGCGCCCCCCGGGGCGATCTCTACGTTGTTCTGCATGTCCGGGACCACGAACTCTTTCATCGGGATGGTGCTCATCTGCATTTTGAACTCCCGATCTCCGTCTTCCAGGCCATCCTGGGAGATATCATCAAGGTCCAGGGGATTCTCGGCGACGAGATTGAGGTCAAAATTCCTTCGGGATCACAGCCCGGTGATGTTATCAGGCTTCGCGGCCATGGAATGCCGGGTATGGAGGGCCGAAGAGGGGGCGACCTGCTGGCCCATCTGGACATCCGGATTCCGAAGAAACTCAGTGCCGAGCAACGGCGGGCCGTTGAGGCTGCGGCCGCCCTGATTGGTAGCGAAGCACACCACGAGGGCTTTTTCGAGAAGGTCAAGAGAGCCCTGGGCAACGATTAGGGCCGGCGGGATGTCGGATTCCTACCTGCAGGTCTCGGTTTCGCTCCCGGCAGGTTCTGGAGAGGAAATCTCCGAGATATGTCGCATCCATCGCTGCCTGGGCAGCGAATTTCGTGCCGGGGGCGAGGGGTGGGAGCGGGTTCTGATCTACCTGAAGCAGGAAGACTCTCAGGTCATCCCTGAGATTCGGAGTTCTCTGGAGAAGCTCGGCTCGCGGGATATTCTGGTCGAAGAGCGGGAGGTCGAGGACTGGCTGGAGAACTACCGTCGGAATCTCAAGGCCTTTCCCGTCGGGCGGAGCTGGTGGATCGATCCGGATCCGGAAGGAAAACGGCCGGTCCCGGAGGGGAGGATCCGGATCGTCATGGAGCCGAGGACGGCCTTCGGCAGTGGTTCCCATGAGACGACTCAGCTGATGCTTGAGGCTCTGGAAGGGGAGGAACTGGTTGGGGCGAGGGTGCTCGACCTCGGCTCGGGCTCCGGAATTCTCTCCCTGGCCGCTCTGGCCTGCGGAGCGGAGTCGGTCGTTGGGGTGGATCTGGATCTTCAAAGTGTCTTCGTGGCATCACAGCTTCTTTCAGATCAGGATGTGAATTTCAGACCCCTGTATATCGCCGGAGAGATCGAAGCCCTGGTGGAGGACCTCCAGTGTGATTTCATCCTCTGCAACATGCTCTCGAAGTACTTCTTTCCCCTGCTTGAAGCAATGGTGTCGCGCTTATGTCCGGGGGGTGTATTGCTGTTATCGGGTCTGCTGGAGGAAGAGGAGGAGTCTGTTCTCGAGCGGGCGAAGGAACTGGATCTGGTTTTGAAAGCTTCGGCCCACTGCGTGGAGTGGGCCCTGCTTCGGTTGGAGCGCGCATGAGTCTCCGAACACCCTGGGTCCTGATCGAGCCGGGCGCCCTGGAGGATGGTGGGCGCTGCCGCCTGGAGGCGGAAGAATCCCGGCATCTCGAGAAGGTCCTCCGAAGGCGGCCGGGAGATCGGATCATTGTGACCGATGGTTGCGGAGTACGTTCTGAGGCCCTGGTCCGGGAATTCGGGCGTTCCGGCGCCCTTCTGGAGATCGAGGACTATCGAAGACTGCCGAAGGAGGAAGGTCCGGAGATTCTGCTGGGGATCCTGCAGGGCCGCGCAATGGATTGGGCCCTGCAGAAGGCCGTCGAGTTGGGAGTAGGTCGGGTGGTGCCCGTGATGGCCTCGCGTTCACAGGCGGCCGCAAGGGCTGCTTCCCGGCTCAAGCACTGGAAGAGAATCGGACGGCAGGCCTTGAAGCAGTGCCATCGGGTCTGGGAGATGGAGATCTCGAAACCTCGGACGATTGAGGAAATTTCGGAAGACCGGAGTGCGCCGGGTTTCCTTGCCGATCCCGGGGGGCGCAGGCTTGAAGATCTCGAGCAGGGCCTTGCTCCACGTGTCCTGATCGGGCCGGAGGGTGGTCTGGACGAGGCGGAGCATAGACTGCTGATGCGTGCCGGCTGGGCACCGCTGCTTCTCGGAAAACATGTCCTTCGGGCCGAGACTGCGGCCCTTGTGGCGGCCGTTCTGATCAGCCACCGTTTCGGCTTTTGATAAGGGCTCGCGCAAAAATTACTTCCGCCTTTCGCATCCCATCTGCACCACATCTTCGGCTCGGGCTCAATCTGGAAATACTCAACGTAGGCAAGGCTACGCCTCCGCTTTCCCTCAATCGCCCAA
>JANTFG010000168.1 GCA_024763555.1 Thermoanaerobaculales bacterium | reverse complement strand
CAATGACGAGGCGCTGGATCTCCGAGGTTCCCTCGCCGATGGTGCAGAGTTTGGCGTCTCTCCAGGCACGCTCGACGGGATAGTCCTTGGTGTAACCGTAGCCGCCGTGGATCTGGATGGCCTCCTCCGCCGTCCGGACCGCAACCTCCGAGGCGTAGAGTTTGGCCATCGAGGACTCCAGGGTTGTCGGTTTTCCGGCGTCCTTCAGGACCGCCGCCCTCATTGTCAGGAGGCGGGCCGCGTCAACCTCTGTCGCCATGTCGGCCAGCTTATTTCGGATGGCCTGGAAACCCGAGAGCGGGCGCTTGAACTGCTGACGTACCGGGGCGTAGGCGACGGCGGCGTCCAGGGCGCCCCGGGCAATTCCCAGGGACAGGGCGGCAATGGAAATCCGTCCACCATCCAGGATCTTCATCGCCTGAATGAAGCCCTCGCCCAGCTCACCGAGAAGATAGTCGGCCGGGATTCGACATTCTTCAAGGATCAGGCTGGAGGTATCCGATGCCCGCATCCCAAGCTTGTTCTCCTTCTTGCCGGGTCCGACCCCCGGGCGGTCGAAGGGAACGAAAAATGCGGAGATTCCGTGGTGGTCGTCGCCTTTGTCGGTTCGGGCCACGAGGACGCAGCAGTCGCCCTTCGAGGCATGGGTGATGAAGTTCTTGGAGCCGTTGAGTACCCATTCCTTGCCGTCTCGCACGGCGGTTGTCCGGGTGCCCCCGGCATCCGATCCCGCTTCGGGCTCGGTCAGTCCCCAGGCGCCGATCCACTGACCGGAGGCCAGCAGGGGGAGATAGCGTTTCTTCAGATCCTCTGATCCGAACTGGTAGAGGTGGTTCGTGCAGAGAGAGTTGTGGGCAGCCACCCCGAGGCCGATGCCGCCGTCCACCGAACCGATTTCTTCGAGAATGAGTACGTAGTCGACGTAGCCGAGACCGGCGCCTCCGTACTCTTCGGGGATGACGACGCCCAGCAGTCCCAGCTCTCCCATCGCTGTGAAGAGCTCCCTCGGAAAATGCTGCGCCTCATCCCATTCCGAGGCCTTCGGGGCGATTTCCCTGCGGGCAAAATCCCGGACCATATCGCGAATGGCCAGTTGATCCTGATTGAGTTCGAAATCCATGAAGCAGTCCCCCTTCTCCAGGTCGCTGCCATTGTACCCGGGAATCGCGAAATCGTGGGACGCCTGTGATATTCTCAATTTCACAACTCTGATCGTTTCGACAAGGTGCCCGATCGGGGTTGTCTTCGACCGGATGGGTGTGCGAATGAGTGAAGCGCGAAATATCGTCGATCAATATCCGATGGAGCAGATGGTTGCGGGGACGCCGCAGACCAGCGTCTACCGCTCCACCGACCCGGCGACCGGCGAGGCCGTCGCGGTCAAGATCATCTCCTCCCTGGGATCGGGCAGCGCTCAGCTGATTCGCCAGCATTTTCTGAGGGCCATGGGCGCCGTTCAGTTCCTGCAGCTGCCGGCCTTCCCGGAGATTCTGGACTTCGGTTTCACCGAGGACGATGCCGCCTTCATGGTGATGCGCTGGGTTGATGCTTCTCCGATCTCCGGGCTTCGGGGCGAGAGCCCTGAACGGATTCTACCGCTCTTCGTTGAGGTGATCGAAGCCCTGGAGGCCTTGGCGATGGGCCAGGTTCATCACCTCAACCTCAGCCCCGAGAACATCCTCTTCTCTGAGGGTGAGGATGGTGAATCCGTGGTGATCCTTGGCTTCGGGACCTCGATCTACCTGACGGGATCGCAGGCCGGGGCGATGATGGGTCACAGTCCGGAAAGCGACGCCTACATGGCGCCGGAACGTCTCGATCCACAGACGGCCGACGGGGCCGAGGGCAGCCTGGCCGATCTCTATTCGCTCTCTCTGATTCTTGCTGAGATGCTTGGCGCCTCCCTCGAGGGCGATGGAAGGGGAAACCGCCTCGTCGCCTTCCCTGAAGATCTGCGTTTGAGGGCGCCGGGAATCGCGAAGCTTGAGGGACCGCTGAGTTCCGCCCTCAGGCTTGATCCGAAGCAGCGGGAAAGCTCCTTTCCTCTCCTGAAAAAAGTTCTTCAGGACCTCATCGGGGAACTCGAGGCCTCCGCGTCTCAGGCAAAAACCCGGATTTTGAGCCCGGAGGAACTCCGGGCGGCGACGGCGGAGATTCCCGATGATGAAGGGAGTTTTGAGACCCGGATCCACTCCCCGGAGGAAATGCCGTCGGACTCGCTGGAGCTTGGGGGGGAGGCCTTTGAGCTGGATCTTCCGCAAGAGGAATACGAGGAAGAGACCGCGCTGCCCCCTGAGGAAGATGTGACGGCCGAGCTGCCGGTGATGCAGGCCCCGGACTTTGAGCTGGAGGTCGACGCCCCGACCACAGCGCTGCCCAAGGCCGATCCGGAGGCTGCGCAATTCGATATCGGTGAGACGACACCGACTCCGAAGCTCGAAGTCTCCCAGGGCCATGAGAGCGCCGAGCCGGCGGAGGAGCAGGATCTCGATGATACCGACCCGGGCGTTTTTGATCCCAACGAAACAAATCCCGCACTGGATCCGGGGTCAATCGGCGCCGAGCCGGCGCCGCCCGTCCCTTCGCCTCCGTCCATGCCGCCCCCTTTGCCGAAGACTCCACCGCCGGCTGGAACCCCGCCGGAAGCGCCCGGGACCGTCCCGGTGTCTCCTGAACCGCCGCCCTCCGGGGAAGCGGCTGATCTTCGTTCCCCGGTCCAACCTGCTCCACCGGTCCCGCCCACTCCCGCGCCTCCCTCCCTAGGCGGCAAAGCTCCAGTTCCCGGGGGCGCCCGCGCCTCATCCCTCAGGAAATGGCTCCTGATCGGCGCCGCCGGCGGCCTTTTTCTGGTGTTGATCGTCGCTCTGCTCCTGGTGCGTTCCTGTCGCAGGGAGCCCGTAACTCAGCCGACGGTCGTCGTGGAGATGGCGCCGACTCCGACCCCGCTGCCGGTTGTCGAGGAGGAGGGAGCCCAGATGCACCCGATCCTCCAACAGGCCGGCGCCTTGCTTGAGACCGGTGACATTTCGGCTGCCCGGGATCTCATCGGGCAGCTCTCGCCTGAGGAGATTGCCGCCTTTTCCGAGGAGGAAAAACAGAACTACGAGAGTATTCTCCAGGCGGTCCAGGGTTCACAGCTGGATGCTGCGATTTCCGATCTCGAAGGCGGCCTGAAACATGGAAGCATCCCGATGCTCAAACGTGCCGTTGCGGCCTTCCGTCATCTGGATTCCGCGGAGTATCGAGACCGGAAGGGTGTGTCCGGCAATCTCAGGCGTGCGAGGGATATCCTGAAGCTTCACGCGGAACTCTGGAAAGCCCAGAAGGCCGGGGATCATCGAAAAACCCTGGAGCTGGCCGGGAAGATGATCAAGGCCCTGCCCGGCTACAGTGGAGCCTATACCTTCCGCGATGAGGCGGCCTCCGCGATCGAGCTGACCAGCGAGACCGCTCTCAAACAGAAGAATTTCAGGCTGGCCTCCCAGATCCTCGAGCCGATCGAGGAATTCTATCCGGGCCGCAAGGGGTTGAAGGCCCGGCTGGACGCGATCCGGGTCGCTGAACTCCGCTACCAGAAACAGAAGACCCAGCTGGATGCCGCGCGGGCCAAAGGCGCCGCCGGTCATCCGGAACTCGGACTGAAGATTCTGGCAGGGCTCAGCTTCGACGGAGATCTGAAGGCCGAGGCGCAGGGGCTGGAGAAGAGTCTCAAGGCCCAGCTCGAACAGATGGACGCCAATCCGCCGACGATTACACCGGTTCCGGGTCAGGAATTTGCCTACAAGAAGAAGAAGTCGATTACGCTGAAGTTCAGGATTTCGGATGACCTTGAAGTGAAGAATGCGACGATTCTACTGCGCTTCGAGGGCGCCGGGAGCTTCATCCGGAAGTCGCTGGAATCCCGAAGCGACGGTTCATGGGCCATCACGATCGGGCCTTCGATGCACCATAACGGGGACTTCTCCTTCTACGTCGAGGCCCGGGATCGAAGCGATCACGTCGGTCGACTGGGCAGCGCTGCCAAGCCTCTGAAGGTCAAGAGGAAGAAGGGACTCAAAGCGCTCTTCGGGAAGTAGGCGGCTCTTCGAAATTGAGGTGGACTCAGCCCTCCTCACACCAGCGCCTGGCGTTTTCAAAGAGACGCAGCCAGGGGGAGGTCTCCATTCCCTTCCATTCCCCCGGCATCCACGGCCATTGCCAGGGCAGGAAGCAACGCTCCGGGTGCGGCATCAGGGCGAGGTGTCGACCGTCCGGGGAGCAGAGCGAGGCGATGCCCGCAGGTGAACCGTTGGGGTTGAAGGGATAGTTCTCGGTGATTTTGCCCTCGTCATCGACATAACGGAGAGGCGCCAGTCCTTCGGTCAGGACCCGGTCGAGGATGGAGGTTTCCGGGAAGTGGGCTCGCCCCTCGCCGTGCTGTACCCAGATGCCGAGTACGGAATTCTCCATGTCTCGAAGCATCATGGCCGGACTCTCTTCGATGCGGACACTGACGAAGCGGCTTTCGAAACGCCCGGAAACATTGTGGACGAACCGCGGCTGAGAGATATCTTCGAGGCCCCTGAAGGGAAGCCAGCCTAAGAGAGCGAAGAGCTGGCAGCCGTTGCAGACGCCCAGGCTGAAACTGTCCTCCCGGGCATAGAAGTCGTCGAAGCGGAGGCGCAATTCGGTATTTTGACGGATGACACCCGCCCAGCCCTTGGCGGAATCCAGGACGTCGGCGAAAGAGAAGCCTCCGACCGCGGCGAGTCCGCGGAAATCACCGAGATCGATCCGGCCCTTGCGGAGATCCTCCATCGAGACATCCCAGGCCTCAAATCCCGCCATGTGAAAGGCGGCGGCCATCTCCCGGTCGGAGTTGGAACCCTCCTCGCGGAGGATTGCGACTCGCGGCGGTCGGTGATGACGCGGGGCGGGCGCCTTCGGCTTGAAACTCAGGTGCCATGCAGGTGTTCGACGTTCTTTCAGCCCCTCCTGTTCCTGTCGGACAAGTTCCGGCAAAGCCTGGAGCTTCTCCAGCTCGAAGGAGGTGCTTTCCCACTCATCGCGAAGGACGGTCATGGACTCATCGAGGAGGACGCGGTCGCCGGAGCGGATGAGGATTCGCGGCTCTTTGAGACTGCGGCCGACGATACGGCAGTCCAGGCCCCGCGAGAGAAGATGCTTCTGGAGCGCCTCGGCCTCGGCGTCTGAGACCTCGATCAACAGCCCCGCTTCTTCGGCGAAAAGGGCGGCAAGAATGCCCTCCTGGTCTTCCCCGTCAATTTCAAGCTCGAGCCCGCAATTTCCGGCGAAGGCCATCTCCAGGCCGCAGACGATGAGTCCGCCGTCTGAGCGGTCGTGACCGGAGAGGATGCGATGTCCGCGAATCATCTCCTGGACATCTTCGAAGGCGATCTTGAGGTGTTCCGGGTTTTCGAGATCCGGTGTTTGCTCTCCGAGGCCGCAGAAGACCTGCGCCAGGGCCGAGCCTCCGAGGCGCGCCTTGCCCGGAGCAAGATTGATCAGGAGCAGACGGCTTTCACCGGGCGCCTTGAGATCCGGCGTGATGACATCCCGGATGTTCGTGCAGGGGGCGTAGGCGGAAATCACCAGGGCGCCGGGCGCCTTGACCATTTCAGACGCTCCCTCCGCCGTCGGGGCCATTGCCGCCATGGAGAGACTGTCCTTACCCCCGTCAACGGCGATCCCTATGTCGATCATGAGATCCTTCATGGCGAGGAGGGCGTCATGGAGGGCGGCGCCCTCGCCCGGGAGCTTGGCGGCCCACATCCAGTTTGCCGAACAGCAAATATCGCCCAGAGAGGAGATCGGCGCCCAGACGAGATTCGTCAGGGCCTCGCAGACGCTCATCCGCGCCATGGCCCCGGGATCGAGGAGGCCGAGGATCGGTTGCTCGCCGATGGCGGTGGCCGAACCCTCGTGGGAGAAATGGCTGAGGGCCAGGACGGCGACGTCGGCCAGGGGGAGGTGCAGCGGCCCGACACACTGCTGGCGGGCGACGAGGCCGGTGACGGCGCGGTCGACCTTGGTCGTCAGGAAGCGCTTGGATCCGACGGAGAGCAGGCGCAGGACTCGACCGAGGGCTTCTCGGATACCCAGTTCTTCCGGGAGCACGAGCGCCTCGCCGGACAAGGATCGTCTCCTGAGTTCGAAGGTCTTTAGAGGCATCTTTCCCAGTACATCCCCGAGATCCATGTCCACGGGACAGCTCTCGTCTGCGGCATCGTGAACGACGATGCGCCCATCTCCCGTGATGTGGCCGACGACGGCCCAGGGCGATTTCTCCCGCTCACAGAGAGCACCGAAGATCTCGCGGTGCTCAGGGCGGATCAGGAGGGCGTCGTTTTCCTGGTATTCCGCGCCCCAGATCTCCAGGACCGAGAGGCTCTCATCGCCCACCGGGATATTCCGGATTTCAATTCGCCCACCCTCGGGTTCGGTGATTTCCTTGAGGACGTTGCAGTTGCCCCCGGCGCCCTGGTCGTGAATCGAGACGATAGGATTCCGATCCCCGAGTTCGACGCAGGCCCTGATGACGCGGTTGACCTTCTGTTCCATCTCCGCGTCCCCGCGCTGGACGGCGTTGAAATCCAGCTCCTCGGCGTTTTCACCCTGGAGCATGGAAGAAGCCGCGCCTCCTCCCATCCCGATGCGGTAGGCCGGTCCGCCGATCTTGACGATGAGCATGCCCTTTTCCGGTGCGCCCTTTTTCGCATGACGATGTTCCATCCGGCCCAGTCCGCCCGAGAACATGATGGGTTTGATCCACTCGCGCCGTTCCCCCGAAGGCAGGCGCATCCCGAAGGAGCGGGTGAATCCGGCAATCAGGGGTTCTCCAAACTTGTTTCCGTAATCCGAGGCGCCGTCAGAGGCCTCGATCTCGATCTCCAGGGGCGAGGCCAGCTTGCTCGGATAGTGGAATTCCGGGTCTTCCCATGGAAGGTCGAAACCGGGAATATGAAGCGCGCCGACGCAGTATCCCGCCGTGCCGGCGCCGATCAGGGAACCGCGCCCGGTGGCGTGGCCGTCCCGGATCCGTCCCCCGCTGCCCGTCTCCGCGCCGGGAAATGGCGCGACACCGGAGGGAAAGTTGTGGGTTTCGGCGGTCAGCGTGATGTCGAAGTCGATGCTTTGGGGCTCAAGAGGGCAGGGGTCCCCGGGTGTTCTGGGTCTGAGGTCGGTGATCTCCGGCCCCCGGATCGAGGAGGAGTTGTCGCTGAAAGCAATGACCGATGCTGCCGGGTTGTGCTCGAGGGGTTCGCGCACCATTTTGATCAGGGATTTTGGTGTTTCGAAACCGTCGATGATCAGTTTTCCTCCAAAGAACCAGTGGCGGGAATGCTCCGAGTTGGACTGGGCGAGGTCGAAACACTCGACGGTCGTTGGATTGCGGCGGAGTTTGTTGCAGAAGAGATCCGTGTAGTAGTCGAGATCCCTGTCATCAAAGGCCAGGCCCAGGCGGGAATTGAGTTTTTCAAGTGCGGTCCGGCCCTCTTCCAGCAGGGGCACGATCTCGACCGGATCGGGCTTGAGGCCGTGGTCAAAGCTCTTCAGAGCTTCCGGGTAGAGGCATTCCGTCATCCGGTCATGGATGAGGTGAAGGATCGCGGAGCGCTGAGAGTTTGAGAGGGAATGGATCCCGATGGGTTGATAGCGCCTTGAGCGCTCGATGCGCCCAATGCTTTCCAGGCCGCAGCCATGGCAGATGGAGACCGCGTTGGTTGAAAAGGCCGTCGTGAAGCTCAGGCGCGGCCCGACTTCGA
>JANTFG010000167.1 GCA_024763555.1 Thermoanaerobaculales bacterium | reverse complement strand
AAGAGGCAAAATCGCTCAACTTAGGAAGAAATAAAAGGACTCTCCCTCCGGGGTAGTTGATTGTGTTAGGATGGACCGGATGAGAAAGAGGAAATCATTATCCTTCTGTCCTCCGAGAAGCCTGTTTCGATTTCGCCGAAAAATGTTAGGGCCTTCATGATGGGCACGCAGGATGTGAAACCTCCAAAGAGACGGGGGCGAGAGACTTGTCGGCCCCCTGCGACGAAAACCTCTTCGTCTTTCGGTGAGGGGGACCGTCCACAGCCGAGTCACCAAAGCGGATACACTTCATGCGGGTTGAGTATCAGCGTCGAGGGCGCCCTGGTCCTGATGGCTCTCGCGGGACTTACACTCCTGGATCTGGCGGCGGGAACCCCGTGGATACAGAAGCTCCCCAATACGCGGCTGGCATATGCTACTCTGCTGGTGTTGCCACTTTTCCTGGCACCAATTCTTGTCCTTAGGCGCTGGGAGCGCTTGGGACGGACCCTTGGTGATTGGTGGCCCATCGTGGGTACTTTGGCGGTTTACGAGAGCCTCAAGCACCTGCACGCGAACCGCATTACCGAGGCAATGGGGATACCACCTCTCGATAAGGTTGTCCTGCGAGCGGACCAAATACTGTTTGGTAAAGCCCTTCCGCTGTACTTCGACCGGTGGAGCTCTCACTGGTTCATTGATCTGATGTGGTTCTTCTACTTTTGGGTTTACTACTTCGGCCCCGTTTTGCTTCTGGGGTGGGTCTACTTTGTCGAGCTGGATGACCGCGCGTTCACCCACCTTCGGCGGGGCCTCGTGAGCGTTCTACTGGGTGGGTACGTGCTGTACCTCCTCGTTCCCGTGGCAGGCCCTCTGTTTCTCATTGGGGATAAGTTCACGCACCCCATCAGAACCCACCCGGTCCTTGGCAACCTGGTCTTCTCGACCCTCAGGTACAACTGGGACTGTTTCCCCAGCCTGCACACTGCGGTACCCTGGCTGCTCACGGCGGTGGCCTGGCCGAGGGTCCGAAGGTGGCTGCGCATTGTCTGCGTTGTCTGCTCCGCCGGTGTGACACTCTCCACAGTGGTGCTCAGGGCCCATTACGGTATCGACCTCGTTGCAGGCCTCCTCTGGGCTGCCCTGATCTTTGCACTGGTACGCTCCACCACACACGGGGCGTGGCGCCTCATGTTGCCCTGGACCCAACCGCTCTCACCGAAACGGTCTACTCGGATTCGCGCGGCTGCACTGCTGGGACTCTTCACCGTCTCGGGGTTCGTAGCCCTGATCGTGGAACAGGCTTTCGAGAAGCTCCTTCAGCCCCTCGTGGGCACTACAGGCCATTCGGCAGCGGTGGTCCTTGCGACCTACTTCCTCGGGTTGACCATCGGGGGCGCTCTCTACGGTCGCTGGTTCGAAAGCCGTATCAGCCGGCCGTTCCGGTTGTACGGCATACTCGAAGGTGGAGTCGCTCTCTACGCGCTGTTGCTGTACCTCGGGTACGACCACCTGGTTTCCTTGTTCGCTCCACTTCTCGCGTTACTGGGCGAGTCCTCCGTATCCCTCACTCTCGGCAGACTGGTCGTCACCGCATGCTGGGTGCTTCCCGTGACCATCGTGATGGGCGCCACCTTTCCGGCCGTTGCTCAGGCCGTGGAGATGGGGGTAAGGTCACGGGCACCGGCCCGGCTCATGGCTGTGGCCTATGGCGTCAACATCGTCGGTGCGTTCGCTGCGGCCTTCGTGACACCATACTGGATCTTCCCGTACTGGGGAGTCGATGGCTCCCTCCTCGTGGCGTTTGCGCTCGACCTGCTCGTGTTTCTCGGCGCGCTCAGTCTCGACCAAAGCATCGGAGGTACTGAGCGCGTGGCCCATGGGGCAAGGCGCAGAGATCCTTTTCCGTTTCGTTACTTCCTGGAACAGCGGCGGATGGTTGTTTTGGTGCTCGCATTCCTCACGGGGTTCATCTTCTTCTCCCTCGAGGTTCTTTGGAATCACCTCATTGCCACGGTAGTTGGCGCGAGTGTCTACAGCTTCTCCCTGATGCTGGCATTGGTTCTCCTTGGGCTCGGAGTGTCGGGCGTGTTGGTTGGTCTAGTGTCACGTGCGAGCCCACATCTTTCCCTCGCCACACCCGGCGCTCTGCTGCTGGGCGGTGGCGTCATCCTGGCGTGGACCCATGGCTCGTGGCCCCACGTCCCGCATTCGCTGGCGGTGTGGGGGGGATCACTGGAGACCTTCGCTCAGGCCGAGCTGCTTCGTTGGTTTCGGGTATTCCCGCTAATCGTTCTCGCCGCGATGGTACTCGGGATGGTGTTCCCCAGTCTCTTTCGCCTCCGCGCGTTTCCCGAGAGTCACAGGGGTAGCGCAGCTGGGAAGCTGGTGGCCAGCAATGCCACGGGCTGCATCCTTGGTGCCCTCATCACCTCCTTTCTGCTGATCCCGTACCTGGGCTCCGAGGCCGTTTCCGCGATCCTGATGTGGGCGTGTGTCGGGTCGGGTGTCATTGTCCTCGCCATGGTGTCCGAGACGGAGAAGCGGCGGCGCCTCCTTATGGTGGGTTTGGCGGCTGTGCTCTTCCTCGCGACCCGACCCTCCTGGGATCATCTCCAGCTGACGTCGGGTGAGCAGGTCTACTTCGGACGACATCAAGTGTTCCCGCAGTCACGCCTGCTCTTTTCCCATGAGGACATCACCGGCGGAATGACAACCGTGGTGTGGAACCCGGCAGGAGTCAAGGGTCAGGACCAAGAGTTTTTGACCCTCCTGACCAACGGAAAGTTCCAGGGGAACGATTCGTGGGAGCGAGACGCCCAGGTGGGATTCGCCACGGTGCCGGCGATGTTTTGTGGCGGGTTCGATCGTGCGCTCGTGATCGGTCTCGGGACGGGTCAATCCGCTCGGGTGGTACGCGAGACGGGCTTCGCGGAAATCGACATCGCGGAAATCGCCCCGGGAATTCTGGAGGCGGCCAGGGAGTACTTCCCCCACGTCAACGGCAGGGTGCTGGATGCGCCAAACGTACATATCCATCTGAAGGATGGAAGAAATTACCTCCTCCTGCACGATCGCCGGTATGACCTTATCACGATGGAGATCTCGAGCGTCTGGTTCGCCGGCGCGACGAACCTCTATAGCCGCGAGTTCTACGAGCTGGCCTCCCGCCGGCTGGCCGATGGCGGTGTGCTGCAGCAGTGGATCCAGCTGCACCACATCTCCCCCCGTGAGATCGATTCGAGCCTCGCGACGGTTCAGTCGGTCTTTCCCTACGTCAGCCTGTGGGTGGTTGGTGGCCAAGGAATCGTGGTGGCAACCCACCGTCCGCAGGTCGTCTCGGCTGCGTTCTTCCGGCGATTTCCGCGTCTCGCCTCCGTACTGGATAAGGAGCTTGACGGGGACGCCGGGTTCTCGTGGTTCCGTCAACTCCTAGCAAGCCAGCTGCTTGCACCACCTGAGGTGCGACAGTTGGTTCTCGACGAGACACCTGTCCTCAATACCGACCGGAACCGTCTCCTCGAGTACTGGACGCCTCGGTACAACATCACCAAGGTGGATTGGGTGCGGGTGAACCTACGGCGGCTTTCGCGGTGGGCCCACAACCTGCCGGTACCCATGGATGCCAACATCCCGGAGCGGTGGCGTCGTGGCAATGGAGGGTTAGAGATCGACGACTGATCGGCGCAATCGACCCCGTGTTACCGGTCACGCTCTGGTAGCCTGTTTTTGTCTGTTTTGGTCATTTTAATTTTTCTAGTAGTAGAAATTCATAAAGGGACAGTATTATTAACTTGTGATTTCCTTCCATTTCCGCTATTCTTGATGGGCGGAATCCAAAAGGAGGTTCACGATGCCTCGAACAGCACGAATGAAGGACATGGAACTTGGCGCGTGGTATCACATCCACAGCCGAATTGCCGGCCATGCGGGGGAGTATCCCCTCTCCGCTGCGGCGCCGACCCGGCGCCTGCTGGAAATCATTGAACACTACAGCCGGATCTATTTTTGCGAGGTGGCGGCCTTCTCAGTTATGGGCAACCACTATCACCTGGTGACCCACTTCGAACCTGAAGAGACCGTTAGCCGGGAGCTTCTCCGCGAGCGGTCGCGGCTCATGTATCCCAGTTTGAAGTCACAGGACGAGATCGACGGCTGGGACGATGAGCATTGGGAGCACTATCGTCTGAGGCTCTTCGACGTTTCGGAATACATGAGGAATATCCAGGCGGCCTTTGCCCGCTGGTACAACCGTAACCATCGAAGACGAGGACGCTTCTGGGCGGATCGTTTCAAATCGACCCTCCTCGGTGACAAGGCAGCGGTACTGGACTGCATGCTCTACGTCGAACTCAATCCGGTGCGGGCCGGTCTGGTCGAACGACCGGAGGAGTGGACGGGATCCTCGATCTTCCTGCGGGAAACGGGGAAGGACGACTGGCTGGTTCCTCTGAGTGAGTTCGTTGATCAGCCGACAAAGAAAAAGGCCCTGGTGGAGTTTCGTCAGCTTCTCTATTACCGGGGAAGCGTCCCGACAAAGGAGGGCCAGGCGGCAATTTCGCAGGAGATCCTGGAAAGAGAAATCACCCGGGGATTTAAGGCTCGGGGGATGTACCTCAAGCGCTTGCGATACTGGGCCGAGGGGCTGGCTGTTGGGAGCGAGGAATTTATTCGCTCTGAGATTGGCCGAATGAGGGAGGATGGCCGATACCTGAGGAGGAAGAATCCCATACCCCAGCTCGGAGGAGTGCATGTTTCCTTGAGGGAGCAGCGATCCCACGCCATCAATTTCTGAGCCACGGGGACCCGGACAGCGAGAAATTGTGGAAGGCCTTGTGACGGTTCTGCCCTGGCGTCGTGAGAATCAGGATTTCCGGCAACAACGAGGCTCATCGGGGGCAAGACTGCAAGCAGGCTACGGAGTGCGAGACCCGTATTGGCGGCCGTGAGGCGTGCCTGAGCTGACGAAGAGGCCCGAAGGAGGATTCGTTTTTAAATATTCCGTCCCTTATTTTCGCTTATCTCTGAGACGCGATGAGACTGGGAATACCTCGCTCCCCGGTGGTTCCTATTGTCCGGCGGGCCGCCGGCCCGGAGACAGTTTCTCTCGGGCGGCGAGGGGAACCTCCGAGACAGGAGCCGCATCCGGAGCCGGCCCTGACGCGCGAAACGCGAAGCTCACGAGACATGGCCGTACTCGAAATTGTCGGAACATCCCACGATCGCATAGGGTCGGCCACCTTCTCCCGGCTTCGCTTTCAGACATCAATGCAGCGCACGGCCTACGCATTCTGCTCAATAAACCACGACCGCTCCGGACTCGGCTCCGGATTCGGCCTCCCGCTCCGGCTCCTGAATCGGTGCGCGGCAGCGCCTCCTGCTCCCGTTCCTGGCCTGGCTCAAGCAGATCACGTCAGTCGCGGGTCGCTTCCATGACGAAGGTATAGTTTCGACCGAGGGTGTAGTGAAAGGGCCCCCTGTAGACTTTGCTGATCATGTTGATTAGATCCCTGTTTCGTGTTGTCAGGGAAAGACCGTAGCGAACGTGGGTCCAGTGATGCTTGTCTCTGCCGTTGGGGAGCACCCAGTTTTCCCAGTCATAGAGGATACCGGCGCCCCCGACCGGGTTCTTCCAGTTGACTTTGCCCTCCAGATAGGGCTTGAGTTCCGGGGGCTCTTTGCCGGGATAATAATCACGGGGATAGGTGTTACTGTCCCGGTAGTACTCAATCAGCGCCCGACGGACCGTCTTGAAGTCGGAAATCACCCTGACAGCCTGGGCCTTGAGGATCTGATTTCTGAGGACCGGGTACGCAATATTGGCCAGGATGCCGATAATGGCTACGACAACGAGGGTTTCGATCAGAGTGAAGCCGGCCTCTTGCGAGTTCTTATTCATATCTTCTCCTCCTTTCCTGTCGGGTTCTCAGGCTCCTTGAGGTCAAGGGTCTCACTCATGCTCTTGCTCCGGCCGTCCAGAGTGACAGTTAATTCGAAGCCGCCATCACTCGTTTTCCGGTAGGTGAAGCCCTGATCTTCGGATAGAGCAGTCTCTGAGAGCGATTGGGGAAGCCGACCGTGTTCGCGTGAAAATATCTCGATTTCCTCCCTGGCGAATCGCAGACTCATTTCAAGATTCTTTTGGATCTCAGCTTCCGAAGGAGGAGGAGCGACCGGCGCGAGGGGCCCGACCCCAGCCATGTTCAGGATGGTCAGTCCGAGAGCCGCAAGGGAGAGAATGATGGCTGCCAGGGGTGATGTCAGAATCTTCCGGACGCTGCCATGCGATTTTTCTTCCTCTCCCTCATTTTGAAGAGCCTGCCGCTTTTCCTGAGACTCAAGACGCTTCGAGAGTTGCTGGATCTCCTCTTCGGTTTTCTGCTCGTCCTCCACGAGCGTATCCTCCGTTGAAAGTTCGTCCAGGATCGGATTTCCTTTGCTGTCCATGACACTGCCCTCCGGATCTCAGTTACATGAAGACAGGGAAAAAATACCGCCAATCCTGTGAAGCGGGCCATCGACCGAGTACCTGTGTACAGGCAGTTTTTGGTCGGGACACGCCTTCTCCGGCAATCTCTCCGGAGACCGGAATTTTCTCCGAGAACTCAGGCCTCTCCTCTGCGTAAACGAATCAGAGGGCGGCGATCTGAGCACTGTTTCTGTGCCCGCGCCGCCCGTGGATCGACAGCGATTGTCGAGGGGAGTCCGGTTGAAGCAGCGCATCTTTATCATCATTGCCGGAGTGGTCATCCTTCTGATCGGCGTGGCATATCTGCTGATGCCGCATGGTCCTGAATGGAGCACGGATTCGCCGGCGGCGCTGGCGGAGTTCGAGGCCTCCTGGGACGCGACCCAGAAGCTCTACCACCAGGAGGCACGGGAACACCTTATAAAGGCGCTTTCCCTTGATCCGGACTTTGTGATGGCCAAGTTACGGCTTGCGGAAATGGAGCGTTATCGGGATGCCGAAAAGGCGGATGAACTCGTGGCGGAGCTTCGTGAAGTGGATATGAAGAAGCTGAAACCACGGGAGGCTTTTCTCCTTCAAAGGATGCTGATGATCAGCGACGCGAAGTTCAAGGAGGCTGCCGACGCGTTGAACGCATACTACGAGAAAACCCCGGACGACCCGCAGATTCTCTATATCAAGGCCATGGACGAGTGGCAGGCCGGCGACCTTCAGCCCGCCGAAAAGCTCTTTTCGAGGCTTCTGGAGATCAGGCCCAACTGGGTGATTGCCTACAACCAGATGGGATATATTTCCATGATTCAGGGTCGATTTTCGAAGGCGGAAGAGTATTTCAGTTCCTACCGTTTCATTGCTCCGGACCAGGCCAATCCCCACGATTCACTGGGCGAACTCTATGTCTTGACGGGGCGCTGGGATGAGGCCGAGCTTTCTTTTAAGAAAGCCCTCGAGGTCAAGCCGGGATTTGCAGCCTCGATGGGACATCTGGCAACCCTGGCCGGCCTTCGCGGACGTTGGGATGAGGCATTTGGATGGATTGATCAGGCGGAATCTACCGGCGCCCTTCGAGAGGCTGCGGTTGAAGCCTATCGCTGCAGTCTGGCCTTCTGGAAGCTGGCACGTGAAGAGCAGTGGGAAGCCCTGCTCCAGGAGGCCGGCGCTTCATGTGATCCCAAGAAGAACCCTATGGCCCAGGCGGCGACCCTCCTCCATGAGGCGGCCTGTCATGTCGGCCGCTGGGACCTTGCGGAGGCGATTGAGAAGGAAGTCGAGTCCCGATTGGAAAATGAGTCTTCTTTCAAGGGGAGTTCCGATTTTCGTCGGGCCATGCTCAATCATCTTCGCGGCATCCGCCTTTCGGCTCAAAATGAGGAGGAGGAAGCTGTGACGGCCTTTGCGGACGCCGATCGGGAACTCAGCTATCTCAACATGGAAATGGGCCTGTTCAAGCTCAGTAATCGCCTGGCCCTCGCCGAGGCCCTTTCCGCTGTTGGCAGGGATGA
>JANTFG010000166.1 GCA_024763555.1 Thermoanaerobaculales bacterium | reverse complement strand
GTGGGATGTTCCGGCCACTTCGAGTGCGACTTAGCCGGGTCAGCTTCGCGTTTCGGGCGTCAGGGCCGGCTCCGGATGCGGTTCCGGTTCGCGCCTCCTGCTCCGG
This sequence comes from Thermoanaerobaculales bacterium, assembly GCA_024763555.1. GTDB lineage: Bacteria > Acidobacteriota > Thermoanaerobaculia > Thermoanaerobaculales > Sulfomarinibacteraceae > JANTFG01. The sequence continues at coordinate 7,890 of JANTFG010000166.1, read as the reverse complement.
ACCCGCGGCCCGCCGGACAAAGTAGACCGGCGGGGAGCGAGGTGTTTCCTGCCTGATCGAGTCTCAGAAGAACTCGAATCCCTGAAAACCCTGACCTGAGGTCGCAGACCTTCCGAAAACCCCGTTCTCAGCTCGCTTCTCCGGTCATCGGATTCCCGGATCCCTGGCCAGCGGAGGATAGCGCTCGGGAATGTCCGTTGGCGATTTTGTAACTTCGGGACTTCACTTCAATGGCCTACTCAAGCGAAGAATGCTGTCTCGTTTGGATGATCCCTTGGCCATCTCTGTATCGGGAAAAGCCCGCTCCCCTCTGCCCAATCGGTTGTAGATGTGGTAGATCCCGCCATTGAAAAACACTCGCCCGGGTCTCGGCTTACCACTCAACCTCCACTCTCATCTGGACATTATAAGTTTGTGCCTGGCATCAGTATTGGCACCACTATGCAAATCTGACGTGCGCCCGCAAAGGTCTCTAAACTCCCAAAGCCAAACACCGAAGATTGGGGCAGGGAAGTCCAGTACTCTTCATTTTATCTCACGAAAACAACCCCTGTCAGAAATCAAGGCTCTCCGGTGTTCTCTTGATCGGATGTTGTCCCATTCAGTTGGAGCAGCCTTCCTGGAACAATGACCTGCCCGTCCATGAAAACTGCAAAATTCGTCGTTTTAGTTACCGGCTCAGCAGTCTCATCGCAGGAAAAGGTCGCGGTGATCTCGATAATGTAGATCCATCCCCGTCCACACGGAACTAAGTGGATCATTCGATGCAATATATCAAAACCGTACGGCCCAAAATCAGATGTCGCCAGCGCGGTGGTCGCGAGCGTCAGGGCCTCTTTGGGCGACAGTTGCGGTCTCTCATTGGTCTGGATCAGCCAAAGCGAATCTTCCGGCGCCTCATCACAAATTACCTCCTCGACACTTTGGCCTGAGCAATCCGCTCCGTGAATTGAAATCCGAGAAGCGGCATCACAGATACTCGCTCCAAAAGTCATAAGCAGCACAAGAACAAATCGTGGTATGAACACCCCAAAAAAATCCATCACGCACCAGATGGTGGAGGACACTTCCCGCCGATTCTCGGAATCGGGACGCATTGACTCGGCTGAAGTCTCTCCCTCTCGAGATCGTTTGTGTAATTCCATTTCAACACATCTCCCCATTCAATCTTCTGTCCATACTGATATTTGGCGTTGCACGGCCCCCTAGGCGGGACCCGATAGATACTGTCTGGTTCAATTGTGGGATCATCCGTCATCTCAAAATCACGATCAGATGCGCAACAATCGCACCTCCGAAGATAGACAGTCTTGCTGACTTCATAACGGCTATAAAATCCAATCTTGCAACACTTCCCAACCAGCGACTCCGGAATCGAACCGCCGCCAAATTTCGCAGGAATCCAGTTGTTTAGAAACCAAATCTTTTCCCATCCAGGCTCCCACCAACCCTCGTCTGTTCTTTGGTCAGCAGTACTATCAAACGAAAACTCCTCCGTCCATGCACCACAGGCAGACAAACCGAAAACATCGACAAGAGTCAGCGGCCTTCCAGCCGCATAAGCGAACGGGTTCTTCCCAAAGCCGTTGGTCAGCGGATCCGCCTGGCTATACCGCCCCCACTCCGGCATATACCACCGAAACCCGTTATAAAACACCTCGCTCAGGCCCAGGGCCTCAGCCTCCGGTACGGCCCACTGGCCGGGATAGCGAAGGAGGGGATCGTTCTCCGATCCGCTCTCGTCGACGGTCTCGCCAAAGGGCAAATGATCCGCACTCCAGAGTGTATTTCCAGCCTTATCCATCACCATCTCAGGATAACCCAGATGGTCCGAGATGACAAAGCGGTCCTGATGATCGCCGGACGGCGACTCGTTGACCGTCGCAACGAGGTGGGCACCGAGGTAGATGTACCAGATCCTGTCGCCCGAGGCTTCCTCGACGAAATAGGGGCGGCCGTCAGGAAGAAGGAAATGCTCTCTCCTCGCCTCGTTCGGCCCGCCCGGATCGCTCAGGGTCGCAATCCGGCGACTTCCGGAATCGTATTCGAAACCTACCCGGGACCCCGTTTGACCCAGACCCTGCCATGCCAGAGTCCCAGAGGGGTTGTAGCCATAGGTGCTGAGATCGTCATCCCGGAGGTTTCCTGCATCGTCATGATCGATATTGTGGATCACAGGCGATTGGCCGGGTGGTGTTTCCGTCACAGTGGATAGGAGACCGTTGCGAGGATCATAGCCATAATCCTCGACAGCGACGCCCCCATCGGCATACGACCTGACCCTCTGAGTTCGATTCCCGACGGCATCAAGCTCATAGACGATCTCCTCGAGACCTCCAATCGGGCCTTTGGTCTCTCGCAAGCGTCCTGCATCGTCATAGGAAAAACGCCAGCTTCGGTCGGGCACGAGTTCATCATTAACCTCAACGAGATTTCCGAGACCGTCAAATTCTCTCGACCTCGAATAAACCTGGGATTCAATCCCATCTTCGGTCCACCCGAAAACGCTTGATTCCTGGCGATATCTCAGGTCATATTCAAAACGTTGAAAAGGAACCCCAAGATTCAGAGTGTGGAGACCTGCGGAAAAGTACTCAAGAGGCCCATAGGGTAAATACTGCGCCGTCCAGACGATGGGTTGACGATGCCACCCTGGATGGTAAAGATGCGCCTGAACCGGTCTGCTTGCCCAGTCCAAAGTATATTGAACGCCTTCTTCCCCAGGCGTCCGGCCGTAGAAGGTCATCGCGCCGCCCTTGTCATATTGCATGATCAGGGGAACGCCGTCTCTAACATAGCGAAGGACCTCCCCTCTCCGACCATAGTCCCAGGACTCAGTGGAATCCTGCGATGTCGCGCCGACTCGGCGACCATGCTCATAGGTGAAACTCCGGCTCTCGGTAGAGGAACCATCAGAAAATTGGGAATCCATGAGCTTGCCGCCGGAATCGTAGTGCCGGATTTCGCTCACCCCTCGTCCATCGACTTTCTCGACCATCTGTCCCGCCGCATTGTAGTTGAGTTTTGTCACTCCAGTCGCCGGCGAGTCGATTCGGCAGCTCTGTCCAAAATCGTCAACGAGATAAGTCGTCGTCATGTTGTTCCCATCCGTGACGGAAGTGAGATTCCCTGCGCTGTCGTAGCCGTAACTCGTAACGATCCAGGTATCAGTCGATCCATTCTCCAGCTGGCGGACTTCACGCAGTCGACCCTGTCCATCGTAGGAATAGAGAACGTTGGGTTGCTCATGGACAGCGTCCTTAAATTTCAGAAGCTCGCCCGCAGGCCCATAGGTGTTTTCGTCAGAAGTTCCATCCGGGTACAGGGTCTGCCAAAGTCTCCCGCGCTCATCGTAGGTAAAACTCGTCTTCTTCTTGATCTGCCACGTACCGTCTTTTACCTTAACAACTTCTCTTGTGTGGGCGCCCACTTCGTTCAAGGCATATTTCACCTTCTCTTTGAACACTGCATCGGCGTCTCCTCGAAAGACCTGTTTCTGACGTCCAAACTCGTCATATTGGAACTTTCCGGTTTGTCCGGTGGGCGCCACAGTATATGTTCGGCGATTCGTCGTGGAGGCGTATGTCATCGTCGTCTGGAGATTCTCGTGGCACAGGGGATCCATGATCTCGTCGCACGTCGATAGACCACGCAAGGTCTGAGTATGGAGACGACCGAGGCTGTCATATTCAAACTCTGTTGTGACACCTCTCGAGTCAATGGTCCGCGTAAGATGGCCCCAATCGTCATAATCGTCAAAGAAACTGACCTCGCCCACTGGATCCATACGGGCGGCCAGCCGGCCACGGAGGCCCGATGGGACGCTCGGGTCGATGGGGTAGTAGACGAACAGCGACCGGTCCTCTGCCGGGTCGTTCGGGTCGAAGTGCCGTGGGCCAAGGGTCTCTTTGAGTGCTCCTTCAGGCTGTGGCAATGCGGCCCACTGTGGTTCAAAACTGACGCCGATCCCCAGACTGGAAGCCTCCGAAACCGGGTCAAAAACAGCAGTCTCCCCGGGGGCATAGAGATGTCGTTCGCTACTTCTCGTAGTCTCTTCCATCGCGTTTATTTCACCGTTCCAGGTCCAACCGTCCTGAGAGCGACGAACAAGCTGTCCGGTGCTGGGATCAAGGGTCAAGGTCGTGCATGTCTGAGCACCCGTTTCAAGGACACTTGGCCGACAGATCTCGGTGGCTTTGTCCGGCCAGTTGGAGTCCTCATAACTGTAAGTCGTCGTTGTTGCGTGGGTGTTGTCAAGATCAATCTTATAAAGCTCATCTACTGATTCAACCCAGCAATAGTTGTTCTGTTCCGACGGCTCGCATCCAAGAGGAAAATAGCCGGAGCCGACAGACCTGAGATGGCCGTTGTGATCCCACGAACGGACAGTAATAGAACCGTTCGCACGCTGTTCCCTGACAACATGTCCAAGCCCATCGTAGACGTAGGCGGCAAAATCTCCACTACCGCAGCCACAATCTCCCCGTACCTCGACAGTACGGCGTCTTCCCCCAACGGGGCGGGTATAGTACTCGGTCGAGTACCCGCCGATATTCGTGACCCGTGTGACCGACTCACCTTTGTTCAGTGCGATCGGTCGCAGCGTACCAGTTTGAAGATCGTATTCAACGCTAGCGATGTCCTCCCCTGGCGTACGACTCGATATCGCACGGTATGGGACGGTGGGCTCGTAGGCATGCATTTCCAGGACGGCTCCATCGCCATCACGTACCTCGGTGAGCGCGGGACCATCGTAATAATAGCTTCGCCACGGCAGGCCGTCAGCATTGACGGTCTCTAAGGCACCGTCGTCGGAATAAATATAGGAGAACGACAAGCCAGGGGCGGCAATCGACGAAATTCGCCCGTTTTCACAACCTATCACCCACTGCCAATCACTCCATGAATCGGAAACCGTTTCCGGCAGCCCCTCAGCGTCGTATCCGATGCTCCAGAATCTCCCGGTCTCAATGTCGTTAAACCCACTGAGAACACCACTGGAGTCATACAATCGCTCCAGGCTTTCGCCTGCTGGAAGATAGCGATAGTAGAGCCCATCGAAGCTCAGGCTCCCCGGACCCCTTCCACCACTCGGCCGCGTTTGAACATAGGTGCCCCCAAGCTGAACGAACTCAACCTGCCGGTTGGCCTCAGTCCTGATGTGGATGGTCGCCCCTGCGGCATCTCCGGTGAGGGCCGCATCGAAAGCAGAGTGCCATCCTCGACCGAATACACCGGCGGAGTCATTGCCCAAATCCTCTGCGCTGTCGTAGGTCCGCACCGCAAGCAAAGGTAATCCGGTCGGCAACTGATCCCGCTCGGTGTAACGCATGTTGCCGTTTGAAAGCCGTACCGGCGCCCCGACACAGTCATTCGGGGAGCCGCCCTCCGGGTCACACTCGCCACAATCGTAGTCAGTGTGGCACTCGAAGTTCTTGTAGAAATGGGGTGTGTGGCCTTCGAGGATTGCTGGAGAAAGCCAATGCTGAACATTGTCTTCATCATCTTCATGAACGAAAGCGAACAGGTTGCCAAGGGCATCAGTTTGAAAGCCGCTGAAGAGCCCCCCATAACCGGTGAAGTAGTCCACCGATGCGATCAATCGTTGGTCATCGACCGAATAAAACTCCACGGGCCCCGGATCGTTTGGGTCGGAAGTGTGGAGATCAGGATTAGCGGCAAAGGCGCCTCCCCCACATGGGTTCGGCGCCACGAACCAATATCCATCGTATTCATCGCCTGAAGGCATTTGGATTCTTTCGTATTGAGTCCCATCGCGGGCGGGAATCCGCCAAATATTGGGTGGGTGTCCCTGCTGATCGTCCCTATCGACGATGTATATCGTTCCATCTCCAGAAACCGCCATATCGCGATACCAACCGTAATAGGCACCAGAATCTGTACCTGGAGGCAGAAGGGCGCTTTTGCTGTCGGGATCCAGTACCAGGTTGGCGTTCGGGGCGCCCCACTCGGCTGGCGTGAATCGCCACACGTTGACCGGGACGAATTCGGGATACCAATAATTGCCAATTTGCCCGGAGATGATCAGGTTTCCGAACGGGTCGAAGTCGATTACGGTCCCGCGCCAGTGACTATCGTCTACGCTCCAAGTGGCGATAGTTTGATTTAGCGTGAGGTTATTCAGGGTTTGGTACGCCCCAAAATCTTCGATGCCGAAAATGAACCCTGAGATCGGATCCCGAGCGAATGTATTCAAAAAAGCTCTGCTGCCGAGACTCATAATTAGCTGTTTGCTCCCGTCGTGGCCAAAAAACCAAATTTCCACGTCAGTCGACCGGTCCAGTAGCTTGTTGTTTGCGGAGGTCCCTCTTGGTGGATTTGGAGTTTGGGCTGTTGAAACGCGACTCACCAAGTCGTCTGATGTGCCCGATGATCTCGAACCCGTTTCTTTCTCCGGTTGCTCCCCTTGTTTTCGGTAGCTTCTTGGTATCGCCAAGAACGTGCCATCGCTGTTGCCTCCAAAGAGCCCTGCGTGAATATTACCCGGACCTGGGACCTCTATCATGTTGATTTCCTGCCGAATCACCATGAGCTTCAGAGGATTGCTGGTCAGTTCCACCTCTCCCCCATTCCCATCGGGGACTGTGATACCTACCCAAACCCACCCCGTTTCGGCTCCAGTTGGGATGGTCACGCTGATCACCTTGTCACTTTGTGGCGTCACATCGACCACGAGATCCGAGCCAAAGTACACGCGAGAGCCTGTCGCCGCCTGTGGTAGGAACCCTTTGCCCTGAAAGGTAATCTCATGGCCGATGTCGCCTCGATCCGGGGAAAGTTCCATGAGAACCGGCGAGGGAGGAAGATCGGCGGCACCGACGAAACCAAGAGGCGCCAACAACATAGAAAGAACAACGAGTGCCACAACCAGTACACTTCTACATTTCATTTGTTTTTCTCCCACCTATGGAAACTCTGTGTTTTTTCATGCCACAGCAATCCAATTCCTCAGCCCCCTCGGTGTCAACTGCTTTCTGAGGTTGTTGCGCTGCACCCCAGGTGCAGCGCAACTACCTCGGGAGGGGTTTTTCTCTTTCGCTCGGAGCGAGATTGTCGTATCATGATTTCATGATGACGATAAGCGCCGACACCCCCGTTGAAGATCTCGTCGAACAACATCCCCATGCCGTCCGGATTCTCTCGGATTTCAACATCGTCTGCATCCGCTGCGGCGAGCCCTACTGGGGCACACTCGGCGAGCTGGCAGCCGAAAAAGGCGTCGAGGATCTCGAGCCCGTCCTGACCGCGCTGCGGGATGGGATTGATCCTCAGGGATAGTCCCGGCCAGGCCGGGTAGCACTCAAATTCTTCTTTTTCTGATTTTCAGCTTCAGAGGCCACCAGGTTGTGGTAAAAGACTTCCGGCACAAAGGGAGGTCTGCACATGCAACAAAAAGGAAAAGCGGTTCTTCTCGGCATCGTTCTCTTGGTCTCATCCGGAGCACTTGCGGCCGATTGGCCCAAAATACCTGATAGTGATTGGGAAATTACAACGGTCAGCGACTTCCCCAATGCGGCCGCCGTTGTCCTCGAGCATGAGGGCCGAGTTCATTTCGACAAGAAGAGTCGCTCCTCATACCTCGATGTCTACACCCGAATCAAGATTCTGACATCGGAGGGTGTGGACTACGGATCGGTCCAGCTCAGTTCTTCAGACTACATGAGGGTGAAAAAACTCGAAGGACGAACTCATCTTCCCGACGGACGGACCGTGGATCTTCCGGCTGAGGCCCGCTTCAAAAAAGAGTACTCGGACTACGTCGGCAGCTCGATCGTGTCCTGCGCGATGCCCGAAGTCGTCAAGGGCGCCATCATCGAATATCGTTACCGCGTTTTCTTCGATTCAATCTTCTACCCCAGGGCATGGTAT
>JANTFG010000165.1 GCA_024763555.1 Thermoanaerobaculales bacterium | reverse complement strand
GCCGGTCGATGTCAGGGGTCGCGCAGCGACCGAGCGAAGCGAGGCCTGCCTTTGACTTCGTCCGGCCCAGCGGTTATCCGACAGCAGATGAACAACACGGGAAGCACCCCGTCGGAGACCCGGAAAAGTCGACTGTCCTCAATCGAAGTCGCGCTCGAAGTGGCCGGGACATCCCACGACCGCATCGGTTTCTGCCACGATCTCCCTGCTCAGACTTGGGATACCAAGGTTGCGCCCGGCCCACGCTTCCCGCCCAAAGCACCACGGTCGCCCCGGATTCGGCTCCTGCTCCCTGCTCCGGCCTCGGTTTGCGGCTCCGGATCCAGCGTCAGTCTCAGGCGCAATGGACGGTCCACCCGTTCCAGCCGGGAACCTAAGATCGCGCGGGCCCCGGCCCTGTTCCTGCTCCCGCTCCGGCCCCGGAATCTGCTCCCTGCTCCGGTTCCTGCTCCGGTTCCTGCTCCTGTTCCCGCTTGGGTCTCGGTCTGCCGCTCCGGCTCCTGCATCGGTGTCCTGCTCCCCGCACCGGCTCCGGAAGCGGCGCGGGACTGGTCGGATCGGTTCTCGCCCGCTATCATAGCCCGATGAAGAAGATCCTCCATGTCGTCGTGGCCCTGAGTTTCACGCTGCCTCTTCCGGCCTGGGCCGGGGAGAATGGGCGAGCCTTTGAAATCTCCGACTATTACAGGACGGCTTTCGTGTCCTCGCCGAGCGTCTCGGCGACGGGCGCCGTGGCTTTCCAGGTGGGCAGGGATGAACTTGCGACAGCGAAGAGCAGCTCCCACATCTGGGTGATTCTCCCGGGGGAACAGCAGCCGCGACAGATGACTTTCGCCGAGGCCCATGATGGTGGACCCTTCTTTTCTCCGGAGGGAAAGACCCTCTACTTCTCCTCAGATCGTTCGGGTGAGGGCCAGATCTGGCTGATGCCGGTCGACGGCGGCGAAGCCAGGCAGCTGACGGATTTTCCCGGCGGCCTAGAGGAGCCCCTGATGTCCCCCGATGGGAAGACGATCGTCGCGACGGCGGAGGTCTATCCCGAGTGCGGCGGCGATGCGGAGTGCAATCAGACCCGGCGCGAGGCCGTGGAAAAGAGCCCGCTCAAGGTTCACATGGCTGATGAACTGCTCTATCGCCACTGGACCTCATGGAGGGACGGCCGATACCGCCACATTCTCCTCATCGACGCGACAGAGGGAAGGGTATTGCGTGACCTGACACCCGGAAAGCAGGACAGTCCGGTCTTTTCCGCGGGCGGTGATCATTTTTATGATTTCTCACCGGACGGAAGATTGCTCTGTTTTGCGGCCAAACACGTCGATCATCCCGAGATCTCAACCAATGCCGATCTCTGGATGCTGCACCTCGATGCCGACTCCGCCCACCCGCTTTCCTCCAATATCACCATATTCAACCGGGGCTGGGACGGGCATCCCCGCTTCTCGCCGGACGGGAAATACCTGGCCTACCTCAGCCAGGAAACCCCGGGTTACGAGTCCGATCTTATCCGCCTTGCCGTGATGCGCCTGGATTCCGGCAAGGTCCGCTATCTGACGAAGCGGAAGGCTTTCGACAACTGGGTGGACGAGATGCGCTGGGCAAAGGACTCGAAGACAATCTATTTCCAGGCCGAGGTCGGCGGCCGGACCCCGATGTACCGCGTCTCCGTGACCGGCGGCGTTCCGGAGCTTCTATTCAGCGACGCCGCGATCAGCAGCTGGGAACTTTCGGGCCCGAAAATTATTTACGCCGCCAGCGGAATCGCCCGGCCACCGGAAATCTACTCCCGAAACCTGAAGAAGAAAGAGAGCGAACGGCTGAGCCATTTCAACGAGAAGCTGGAATCCGAGGTGGATATCCGGCCGCCCGAAGAAATGTTGGTCGAGACCGCTGACGGACGCAAAGTCCAGGTCTGGATTGTCAAGCCCCACGGATTCGATCCCGCAAAGCGCTATCCCCTGATCCTCAACGTGCACGGTGGGCCGCAGATGCAGTGGAAAGATCGCTACCGGGGAGACTGGCAGGTTTATCCCGGCAAAGGCTATGTCCTGGCCTTTCCCAATCCCACGGGCTCCGCCGGTTTCGGTCAGGATCTCGTCGACGGGATCAGCTGTGACTGGAACGGGAAGGTCATGGAGGATATCGAGGCGGTGAGCGATCGCCTGGCCGCGCTGCCCTGGGTCGACGAGGAGCGGATGGGCGCGATGGGCTGGTCCTGGGGCGGCTATGCCATGATGTGGCTTGAGGGCCATCAGCATCGCTTCAAGGCCCTGGCCTCGATGATGGGCGTCTATGATCTCCGGAGTATGTACAGTTCGACCGAGGAGCTGTGGTTCCCGGCGCACGACCTTTGCGGACCCCCATGGAAGAACCCGGAGAAATACCGGGAGATGTCACCTTCCTCCGCTGTCGAGAATTTCCAGACGCCCTGCCTGGTGATCAGCGGAGAGCAGGATTTCAGGGTTCCCTACACCCAGAGTCTGCAGTTCTTCACAGATCTTCAGCAGAAGGGGGTGCCCTCGCGCCTGGTGGTCTTTTCCAACTCGGGTCACTGGCCCTCCTGGTACGAGATGGCCTTTTATTACACCGTGCACCTGGACTGGTTTGCGCGCTGGCTGGGAGGCGGGGAGGCCCCCTGGTCGCCGGAATCAATGATCAACAACGATTTTATGCCGGAGATTGGGCCGGCGGATGAAGGAGCAAAATGATGGCCGGAATATTCAAAGCCTACGATATCCGGGGACTCTACCCGGAACAGATCACGGAGGAGATCGCCTTTAAGGTCGGGTATTACTTTAAAGATCTCCTGGATGACGAAGATCTTGATCGCGGACCGGTCGTGGTGGTTTCGCGGGACATGCGCTCGCATTCCATCCCCCTGGCCGAGGCTCTTCAAAGTGGTCTCCGGGCTCGTGGGGTCGATGTCATCGACATCGGAATGGCCGACACTCCGCAGAACTACTTTGCCGTAGGACATCTCAAGGCCTCCGGCGGGATCCAGGTAACGGCGTCCCACAACCCGGCGCAGTACAACGGCCTCAAGATGTCCCGACGGGACGCGATTCCCGTCGCCTGGGATACGGGTATCGAGAAGCTTGAAGGCCTGGTCATGGGCAGTGAGATCTCCATGGAGCTGCCGTCTGAAGGAAGCTACCGGCAGGAGCAGGTCTTCGATGCCTACATCGAGCATGTGCTTCAGCGGATGAGCCGCCATGAGCCCCGTCTCAGGGTTGCGGCGGACGCGGCCAACGGGATGGGAACAATCTACAAGCCCATTCTGGATCGCCTGAATATCGAGTTGATCCCCCTCTACTTCGAGCTGGACGGAAGCTTTCCCAACCATGAGGCCAATCCCCTCAAAGCCGAGAACCTGGTGGACCTCCAGGCGCTGGTGCGAAGCGAAAAATGCGATCTCGGCGTTTCCTTCGACGGTGATGCGGATCGGGCGATGTTCATCGATGAGAAAGGCGAGATCGTCACGGCGGATAAGACGACCGGATTGCTGGCGCCCCGTTTCATCCGGGATGAAATGGGTGCGGCCATCATCTATGATCTGCGCTCCTCCTGGTCGACCCGTGAGGCCATCGTCGAAGCGGGCGGTGAGCCGGTGCGTGAACGCGTAGGTCACAGCTTCATGAAGGCCACGATGCGTCGGCACAATTCGCCTTTCGGCGGCGAGCTGGCCGGGCATTTCTACTTCCGGGCGAATTACACCGCAGATTCTTCGATCATGACCCTGATCGAGGTCCTGGAGCATATGCGCGAGACCGGCCAAAGGCTTTCGGAGCTGATCGCGCCGCTCAATCGCTATTTCGCCACCGGCGAGATCAACTTCAAGGTCGATGACAAGCAGGGCATGATCAGGAAACTCGAGCAGGAGTTCTCGGACGGAGAGATCGACTTCCTCGATGGCATTACGGTGCAGTATTCCGACTGGTGGTTCAACGTCCGGCCCTCGAATACCGAGCCCTATCTGCGTCTGGTGCTCGAGGCGAAAACCGGGGAGCTGATGGAGAAAAAGAAGGCCCTGCTGCTCTCCTACCTCGGAACCCCACGGTGAAGGAGGGGGAGATGAAAGCAGTGATCTGGCATAACCCGCGCTGTTCAAAGTCCAGGGAAGGTCTGCGCCTGCTTCAGGAGAAGGGGGTCGAAGTTGAGATCCGGAAGTACATCGAGGATCCGCCCTCGGTGGAGGAACTGAAGGAAGTGCTGGCAAGGACGGGCCTGAGCGCCCACGAGCTGATCCGCCGCAAGGAGAAGGAGTACCGGGAACTCGGACTTGGCGCAGAGGGAGTGGGGGAGGAGCAACTGCTCGAAGCGATGTCGACGCATCCCAGATTGATCGAACGACCCGTACTCGTGACCGGAGACAGCGCCGCGCTCGGAAGACCGCCGGAGCAGCTCCTGGAGATTGTTGGCTGAGTGCGGGAAAATTGGTCGCCGTCGGATGTCGTGATCCTGGACAATAGATCATCACAAAGTCCCGTTCCGAAAGAAGCAGCACACCGCTACAGCTTGGAAAGAGTGTTCTTTACTGTTTTCCTTTCATGGTCAGCAAAACGGTCTCACCATCAGGGTTGGAGAAGACTACAGCCTCGCGAATTCGAACGGCGATCAGCACAGAGGGTTGGCCCACCGGAAAACGGATCGCACGAGACTGGCTTGAAGGCTTCAACGGAGAGCTTAGGGTCCGAGCTGTCCGCGGGATCTGTGTCAGAGAGACTTGGGCAAGCCACCCCTTGGCGATGCTGAACCCATAATGCCGTGACAGGCACCTTTGTACCTTTTGGAGCGACCGCTCGAGGGTATAGGGCATTCTTCACGGAGAGGAGGTGGAGGAAACGGGGAAATCGTTGTGGGAGAAGCCCGGTTTTCCGCCCGGATCTCTACCGATACGCGTTTCTTCTGGATTTCCCCGGGGTGAGAACAGTCAGGATTATCCACTTAGCCGGAGTCGCAGGAAGTCGCCTTTGGAGTCGACCTCTCTTCTACATAAGCCTTGACATCCCGTGATAGTCATCCTATCGTCGATTCAGGAGACATGATGAGAGCTTCCAGGATCTTCCGCATGTGCGCACTTTTCAGTCGGCAGTCTTCGCTGATGGCCGGTTTCGTCTTCCTTTTGCTGTCGCTTGCTATCCCGTCGATCGTAAATGCGGGGGGGGGCAGGACTTAGCGAGAGACCCGAAAAGGGAAGCTGGTATCCGGTGGCAAAAACTGATGCGAAGCTCGCGACCCAGGATGGGCGAGTCGTCGCCTTAAAGCGGGTCCCCCGGAGTGGCGGATCCCTTGAAGGTCCTGAGCCGGACCACCTGCAGTCTATCGAGGTTGAAAATTCATCGGGCGTGTATTACGGCGGGCGCTTCACACCGGCGCCGGGGAAGACGGCGCCAGGCGACAGAGTCGTCGATCCGGTCATGCTGACCGGAGTGACGAAGAGCGGGAATGCGACTGACGGCTGGACCCTGAGCGCGACATGGTCGGGTGGGACGGCGCCATACACCTTCGTTTCGAGTACCGATCCGAGTTTTCAGAAGGATGTGGTCACCAACGGTTCCGAATTACCTGCTTCGAAGTCTCAAATGGATGTGAAGGTAGATTCGTCCGATCCCGGGAAGTTTTTCAATGTCGTCAATGGGACGACCGTCAGTCCGGCGGTGCAGGGCTCGGGCTTCAACCCACTCCCGGCGCCCAAGGTCAGTTCCTCTTCGACGACGAATGCCTGGTGGGGTCAGACGGTGACTTTAGGCGGGAACTATTTTTCACCGATCGCAGAGGAAAACCTGGCCTTCATCAATGACCTTGGCGTACGCGCATCGCCGGTTACTCCACCACCAAGCGGAAGTTTCGCGAACTCCGTGGAGTTTGAGATACCGGAAGATGCCAGGAGTTTTGCGGCGGCTGTCAACGTGAATGGGAAGAGTGACCATTCGGGACTTTTCGGGATCTACATGGCGCCGCCGGGGATCGGCCCCTTCACCGGGATCACCGGGGTGTCGTGGTCGCCTCAAACAGGCCATGTCTGGGTGGCCGCTGAGGGAGTCGTGCAGGATATCGATTTGTTTCAGGTGACGCCGACCGCCGTGTCCGTTGGGAGTTTTTCGAGACCCTATATTTCGAGGGTGACGACAGGGGGGAAGATCCTGGTGATCGACCGGGATGCTGACCTGCTTATTACGGAAATAGATGTTAATTCACACAGTAGTTCAACATTTGCCTCGACAGTAGACGACAGTTTCATGCGAGACATCGATCCCGTCGGTCTGGCGGTAGATCCGGATGGGACTGTTGCTTTCGTGGCGGATGCGTCGACCGGGAGGGTCGTTCGTATTCCGCGGAATGCCGGGAGCGGCAGCTCGACGATCATGGACCAGTGGGGAGGTCGGAGTTTCTCATTCGTCGATCCCGTTGGTATCGACGTGGTACCGGGCCATCAGGTAGTCGTGGCCGACAATACCACACTGTGGACCTGGCAGTTGACGGGACCGTCGACAGCTTACTCCCAACACTTTGCAGGGCAAAACGTCCATTCGATCGAGGTGGACCGCGGGGTGAGTAGCAGCGCCCATTCCCGCTATGTGATTGATGGTGATCCCGGGATGGCTGAGGTGTTCAACCGCAATCCAATTGGGAGTAATCCTGCTCGGTACCACGGCGGGAGGGTGTACGGGATGACCGACGGAACCCTCCGCCTCAATTATGACTGGATCTATGGGGATTTGAGGAAGAGTCCCAAGAAGGTATTGTTGAGCAATGCGGTGTCGACCTATCCCTATCCCAATTCCCCGTTTCAGGATCAGGATCGGATCATCGAACTCAAGGCCGAGGCCTGGGCGGGAGTCCCGGTGCATCTTCGGTTAATCGATCCTCCGGATCTGGCGGCATATGCGCCGGCCGGGGGATGGCCCTACACTGGAACCAATCCGCCGTCGGACCCGTATCCGGCTGCCTTACCCTATGAAGGTAACGACAATGTCGTCTGGGGCTGGCAGCAGAGTGGGGAGGATTACGGGCTGGCAACGGATCCGAACGCGACTGCGTGGTACCAGGAGATCGATGTGACGCCGGGCACGGACAACACCTACACCTACTACCTCAAGGTCCCGCCTGATGTCTCCGGGGAGAACTTCCAGGTGGAGATGACAAAGTGCGACCCCAGCGGCACTCCTATTCCCGACCAGGTCGTCGGAATGTCCGGAGTCTACACCTCCTGGAAGAGGATCTTCGTTGAGAGGGATAAGATGTTTCGCAAGGGTGGGGTGCTGGCGGCCGACTATCTGACGGAGCCGGGAACCTGTGGTACGGGTTTTCCGCAGCAGTGTTGTGGTGATGTCGGCGCCCTGCCGTGTAATCAGGTCAAGGTCTATGGGTGGACGAATGTTAGCGCACGGAATGGTTCAACTCCAGGCGACACAGTAGCATTTTTCGACGAGACGCGTACCTTCGAAAACGGTCAGCCGGAATCCCGGGAGGTTCTCTCAATTGGACCGGATGTTGATGGGGTTAGGATTATTACGTTGTCCGCCGATCTCACAAAAAACTACATCGCCCCTGAAAGGACGACCACTAAGCCTTATCAGCCGACTTTCGCTGTTGGCTCTGATGGCAAACACCATTCGGCCGGATACGGCGTCGTCTCCGGCTGCGATCTCTCCCCGAAGCAGATGAATCAGGTTGGCGGCGCCGGGGTCCTGCCATCCTGTTTCTACGATCCTGACATGAGAGGAGTCGAGAAACCCTTCGGCGATGCCTTTGTGGAGTTCAAGACACCGAGGGATGGGATGGGCGCGGTGCCGTATGTTGATGAGGAATGGTTCAATTACAATAATCTCTCTTGGATGACACATCTGAGTCGCGCATGGTTCAGCAACTATGGAACGGTCGTGAAAAAGGCATATCGGGAGGAATCCGATAGAAGTTCCAGAGCCGCAGTCCCCCACAACTATTTTCACCTTTTTGGCGTTTCCCTGAAACACATAACAGTAAATGGCAATCCGGCCGTTGAACTCGGGCAGACGCAGTTGGCTT
>JANTFG010000164.1 GCA_024763555.1 Thermoanaerobaculales bacterium | reverse complement strand
GCATCCCATCTGCACCACATCTTCGGCTCGGGCTCAATCTGGAAATTCTCAACGTAGGCAAGGCTACGCCTCCGATTCCCCTCAATCGCCCAATCCAGATCTGAAGCACATCCGGGCGCGCAAAACAGGAAGTGATTTTTGCGCGGCCCCTTAACTCCAGTGGCTGAGCACCGGCCAGACGAGGAAAAGCATGGAAACGGCGACGAAAAAGAGCTGCATCGGCAGATTCCATCGCGCCCAGCGCTCGTATGGAATCCGGGCCATTGCCAGGGTGCCCACCGTCACTCCGGAAGTCGGAATGATCATGTTGGTGAAACCGTCCCCGAACTGATAGGCCAGCACGGCGGTCTGGCGGGTTAAACCCGAAAGGTCGGCCAGGGGCGCCATCAGGGGCATGGTCAGGGCCGCCTTGGTCGAGCCCGAAGGAATGAAGAAATTGATCAGAAGCTGAACTCCGTACATGGCCCAGGCCGAGGCCAGTGCCGGCAGGCGAGAGGTCACCATCGCCGCCCCATGCAGGATCGTGTCCATGATCATCCCGTTTTCGAGGATGACGAGGATCCCGCCGGCGAAACCGACGATCAGGGCCGCTCCGGCGATATCCTTACATCCGGCAACAAAGTCCTTGGCGACCGCATTGGCGCCTCGTCCCGAGAGGAGCCCGGCCGCGAGGCCCATCGCCAGGAAGAGCCCCGTCAGCTCGATGATGTACCACTTCCAGAGGATGACCCCGAGGATCATGAAGACGATCCCGAGGCCGAGAATCGCCAGGCCCGCCCCGTGGCGCCAGGTGAAGCTGGTGGTCTCCTGCTGCTGTTTCTCAAGCTCCTCCCGGCGAATTTGATCCAGCTCGTACATCGGTGAGCGGGTGGGGTCCTTCCTGATCCGGGCGGCGTAGATCATCACCCAGGCGATGGTTGCGCCGGTCACCACAAACCAGATCAGGATCCGGTACGCGAGTCCGGAGAGTGCGGGCAGGCCGGCAAGGCCCTGAGCGATCTGGAGCGTGAAGGGATTGATGAAGGCGCCGGCAAAACCAACCCCGGCCGCGAGGAAGCTCAGGCTGACGCCCACCAGGGAGTCATATCCCAGGGCGAGGGCCAGGGGCACGAAGATCAGCACGAAGGGCATGGCTTCTTCGCACATGCCGAAGGCTGCTCCAAAGAAGGAGAAGAAGGTCATGACGATCGGGATGATCAGGTATTCCCGCCCCTTGAGACGCCGGACCAGCTGGTGGATCCCGGCTGCGATGGCGCCGGTCTCGTTGAGAATGGAAAAGGAACCGCCGACGATGAAGATGAAGGCGATGATATCCGCCAGTCGCAGGAAGCCGCGGATCGGCGCCGTGAAGATCTGAAAACTCTGGGGATGCGATTCAGCTGTCTCGAAGGAACCGGGAACGGCGACTTCCCGTACGGAGCCGCCAACCTCCTCCTTGACGTGGCGATAGTGCCCTCCCGGCAGAATCCAGGTCAGGGCGGCCGCCAGGACGATCAGCGTGAAGACGATGACGAAGACATCCGGGATCTTTTTCAGCATGTTCTCTCCCGGCTCAGCGTTCGAGTTTCCGGATGCGCTTCTTGAGCTTCCGCGCCTCGCGTTTTTCGTGGGCCTCGATCAGGAGGTTGTACTGCGCCTTGAGGCTGGGCAGCAGCCGCGGATCCGTCTCTCCCCAGGCCCGCTCTTCAGCGCTGATCAACTCCCGCCCGGCCACGACCGCATCCTTCACTCGAGCGGGATCCAGGCGGAGCAGCTCGAGGCCTTCCTTCAGGGCGGAAATCGTCGATGCAGAGGCCTCGCCTGAGATCTCCCTCTGCAGATTCACCAGCTCGCGATGGAAGCTGAGGGCCTCATCGAGCTTTCCCCGAAGCAGGGAGCAGCGAACGAGGGAGCGAAGGGTTGAAATTCCGGCCGGATCCCGGGGGCCGAGCCGCTCCTCTTCAAGCTGTCGAAGCGACATCAGGGCCTCGGCTGCAGCTTCTCGTTCCGGCGTATCCTCAGCAGCGGCCGCCAGGGCCGAAAGCTCGGATGTCGCGATGGCGACCCGCTTCCACAGGGCCCGGGCGCGGATCTGAGCCGCCTGAAGGGCTTCCGCATCGGAGAGTTCCATATTTCCGGCGGCCCCGGCCAGATTCGCAGCCGCCTTCCAAGCCCCTGCATCCAGCGCCGTCTGTGCCCCGGAAAGAAGAACGCCTGAAGCCGCCAAGCCGTCCTCGGAGTTCCTGAGGATCTCGACCTCCTGCCGGATCGCCTTCTCGCCCCGGGCCGCCTCTCCGAATTTGAACTCCATCCGGGCCAGGTTCTCTAAGCCGGCGATCTTCTCGGAGTCCTCGAGTCCGGGGTTTTCCACGGTCAAGCGGGTCGCTTCCCGCTGGTGACGGATAGCATTTTCGCCGTCCTCGTTGATGGCCTCCATGCGGGCCAGGGTCGAAAGAATCGCCCGGTACTGGTCTTCGTTCGGGATTTCCTCCAGGTTCCCGGTGATCTCGAGGTAGCGCTGGAGGCTCTCCATGGCCACCGGATGATCTCCGGCGGGGATCGCCGTTCTGGCCAATGCGGCCAAGGTATCGAGGAGTTCGGGAGAATTCCTCCCGAGACGATGCTCCGTCGCCGCCAGAAGGAGCTGATACAGAGGCTCCGCGCGATCCAGTTCGTCCCGGTGTTCATACAGGCGGGCCAGATCCTGCAGGCTCTCCTCGAGGCGGGGGTCGTCCGCTCCGAAGCTCTGTGCCATCTTCAAGGCCGCTTTGAACTCTGTCTCGGCCACTTCGAATCGACCGTAGGCAAAGGCCATTTCACCTGCCCGGATATGTTCACTCCAGCTCTCAGCCGCCCAAAGCGCCGGGACGGTGAGGAGAATCGTCAAGATCATCATCAGAATTTTTCGCATGAAGGCTCCCGGATCAAGAGACTGAATACCCTGAGAAATCAGTACTCGTCGTTGATGGCAAAAAAGAAGGTCGAGGCGCCGAGATCCATGAATTCTTCCTGGAAGGCGCGAATTTCGCTGAGAACAGTCTCCGTATCAGGGTGGTTCAGGACCTCACGGAAGGTCCTGGCATTTTCGAAAAAAAGCTCGACGATTCCGTCGTAAGGAACCCGGGTTCCCCGGGCCAGCATGACCTCGAAATTCTCCTCGACGGCAAGGGTCGTGCTGAAGATCACCCTGGAAATACCCAGTTCCTCCCTGGCCTTCTCCATGATTCGCCGATATTCATCCCAGTAGTGGCGAAACTCGAGAAGTTCGATCTCCGACTGTTTACGGACACACTGGACGAGCTTGATCATCTCCGGACTCCTCTCGTCGGTCAAACTGAAGTCGGCGGCCCCTGACACAGTTGCCGCACCAGTCTTCCCTTTCGAGAATACCATGCAGCAGCTGCTATGATGCTCCGCCGGGAGCGATGCGATGTTGCGAGTTGATTCTGAAATCGGACGTTTGAGAAGGGTTCTGCTCCACGAGCCGGGGCCCGAGGTTGACATTATGGTCCCCCAGATGATGGAGGATCTTCTCTTTGACGACATCCTCTTCGGTGAGCGGGCCAGGGAGGAACATCGGCGTTTCAAGCGTCTCCTCCAGCTTCTTGGAGTCGAGGTTGTGGAGGCACGGAGCCTTCTTGAGGAAGCTCTGGAAGATCCGGAGGCCCGATCCTGGCTCTGGGAGGTTCTCCGCCCCCACCTTCCGATCGAGCTGCACCGGAACTCGATCCACCTGCCTCCCGCAGATGCGGCGAAGGCCCTTGTCGAGGGTGTTCGGCGGCGGACGGATTCCGGCGGCGTCGAGCTTGAGGATCTTTTCCTGCTGCCGCCGATTCCCAACTGGTGCTTTCAGCGGGATCCCCAGATTGTCGTGGGTTCCGGAGTCATCCTCTCGGCCATGGCGACGCCCGCTCGCTGGCGGGAAGGCCTGCTGACCCGCTGCATCTTTCGCTTCCACCCGGCCTATCGGAAAACCGAGGTCTTTGCTGATCCACTGAGGCCGGTCTGCGACAACACCCATATTCTCGGGCTCCACCGTCCCCGCCTCGAAGGGGGCGATGTCCTCGTCATCTCCCCCGAAATTCTCTGCGTCGGCGTTTCTGAACGCAGCAATATTCAGGCGGTCGAGGTCCTGATCCGGCGTCTTCAGAAGGTGGAGCAGGGTCCGAGATGGCTGGAGATCGTCCAACTCCCCTCGCGACGTGCCTATATGCATCTGGACACTGTCTTTACGCCGGCGGATCGGGATGCCGCCTTAGTCTACGCGCCGGTGATCACCGGCCCGGGCCCGGAGACCGCCCGCACCTTTGAGGTCGACCTCCATTCCGAGAACCCGGAACCCGTTGAAAGAGGCGCCCTTCTCGAGGCTCTTGCGGCACGGGGCAGGGAGCTCAAACCCATTCCCTGCGGCGGGGACGACCCTGTAATGGCCCAGCGGGAGCAGTGGACCGACGGCGCCAATACCCTGGCGCTGGCTCCCGGAATCCTCACCCTTTATGACCGAAATATCGCCACCGCCGAGCGGCTGTCGGAGGAGGGTTTCGAGGTCATCCCGGCAGAGGACGTTCTTCTGGGACGACGGGAAATTTCTCTGGATCGTGATCGGCGGGTCTGCCTCCTCCTCGAGTCCCACGAGATCTCCCGCGCCCGAGGAGGACCCCACTGTCTCAGCCACCCGCTGCAGAGGGATCAGGTGGACAGAGTCTGAGGCCCGGGGGGCCGGAGCAGCACACCGGAGCGGGAGCAGGAGCCGGAGCAGGAGCGGGAACACGAGCCGGAGCAGGGAGCAGAAGCCGGAGCCGCAATCCGGAGCGGGGACCGGGGCGGCCGTGGTTCTTTGAGCGGAGTGTGGGAGCGATGATCGCGGTCTCTGATTCTGAAACCGGAGCGGGGAGTCGGTGGCCGAAACCGATGCGGTTGTGGGAATTTCGACCACTTCGAGCCTGACTCCGCCGCTCAGCCTCGCCTCTCGGACGAGGGACTCGGCGCCGGAATCCGTCCCGGCTCCCGGCCCCGGATGCGGTTCCGGCTTGCGGCTCCGGCTCCTGAGGAATACCGGACTGCTGATCGTCAAGAGGCCGCAAAGGCCGTTGGGTCTTCGCCGGGCGTCAATCCCCCTCCTGGGGACCCGGTGTCGGCTCGGGTTGTCCCAGCTCTTCGAGATCTCCCAGGATCTTCTCCGCGTCTTCCGCTGCAATGCCCATCAGCTTCTCGCGCCCGGTGACGCTCAAAGCGACATCCCCGCCATCTTCCATCGCCTGGTAAAGGATGATCCGGAGATCCTCGGCCTTTTCCGCTCCGGGAGCCTTGAGTGAAATATGAATCTCTCCGAGTTTCGGCTGTCCCGTGTTGATGAGGTCGAAGTTCTTTGCCCTGGTCTTGGCGATCGTCGAAAGACGGCTCTCAATCTTTGAGGCGTCGGCATCGGCGCCGGACTCCAGCTTCCAGACACCTTCTTTCTTGTGGGCGGAGAACTTCTTCTTCCCGGAGGAAATCTCCAGCAATTGTGCATCCCAGCTCTGGAAAGGGGCAATCCTGGGCTCACGCCACAGCACGGGCGCCTTGCCGAGTGCATTCTCCGCCGAGTTGTCCACCAGGAAATACTCTTTTCCGCCACGCCGACAGGCAATCTCTGTCCTTCCCTCGGCCTCGCGTTTGACACCGAAATCCAGGTGAATTGCCGGCTTGCCGTCCGAGGGCGTCAGGCTGAGCCTGTAGCGGGGATGATCCAGGCCCATCGCCTGCAGGTCGGGATTCTCATCGACGAAGTCCAGGATTTTGATCCTGTTCAGCCCGCTGATCAGTCTTCCAAGATGCTCCTCGTCGGCGAAATCGTCGACGGGGCTCTTGAGATGCCATTTCTTTCCCAGTTTCAGGACCTCGATTGAGGTGTCAGCTTCCCTGATCTCGATCGCTGCCAGATCATAAAGGCTGAGCGAGATCAGCTCGTGGGAGCGCCAGGCATCGAGGTCCTTTTCGAGGTCGGAGGTGAAGAAGGAGTCAGCCAGCAGAATCGGGCCTCCATCGAGGCGCATGGCCCGCTCGGACCCCAGGGGCATCTTCATCCCGATCTCAAGCCTGTGTTCTTCTGAGTTTTCTCCCTTGAGAAGGATTCGATACGCGGGCTCCTTCAACCCGTACTTCTCGAGATCGGCCTTCTCCTCTTCAATTCTGCGCGTGATTTTCAGGCGAAGCACTGAGCCCACGAGGGATTTAACGGCGCTTTGGTCCGCCTCGGCATCGATCGGAGAATCCAGTCGCCACTTTTCGCCCGTTCGCATGAAGGCAAATTGGCCTTTGGGACCCGAAAGCTCGAGGCTCCGGACATCCTGCTCCTCCATCGAGGGCAGGAGTTTCTCGGCGGCTTTGGCGGCCTCTCCGGTTGTGGGCTGGTGACGCTCCCACACTCCGATAAAGAGCCCCAGGGTGAGCACGAGGAAAATCAGGACCAGCAGAGAGCGGCTTTTCATCACGCAACCTCCCTCAGTGCTTTCTTCGGCGCCAGACGACGATCCCCGCGAGGATGGCCGCGCCGGGCATGAGAAATACGACAAGGAGGAGAATAAAGCTGAGCTGGGAGGAGGACAGGAAAAGCTGGTTCTTTGCAATTTCGCGCGGTGGAATACCCAGGGAGCTGTCCTGTTTCGCCAGCCACTTCACGGCGTTGACCGCCAGGACCTCGTTGCCGGCACTTCGAAGCTGGCCGTCTGTTAAGAAATCCGAGTCGCCGAAGGCGACGATCCGCGTGGCGGGCGTCGTGTCTTCAGCGCCGGTGCTCTCAGTCGCGCCGTCTTCCGCTTTGGGAGGATCCACATGCTGAGACTCGACGGCCATCGCGACGGCCACAGGTCCCTTGACATCGTCGGCATCCTCAGAGACGGCTGTTCCCTTGAGTAGTCCGAGAAGGTTTTTCTCTCCCCAGCCTTCGGATGTCGTCTGGACTAAAGGACTCAGGTCCGCATTGTCCTCGGAAAGAGCATGCAGCGATCGCGCGACGGGAAAGAGGACTGCGAGGCCTTCCATTCCGGTTGTCACGGGATGATGACCGAAGCTGTCGAGGTAAACGGCCGAGAGATCGTAGAAGGGGAGTCTTCTCGAGGGATCGATGACGAGGTCGTCGTCGACTCTGAGGCCCCATGTTTTCAGCATCTCTTCCAAGCCCGTCAAACGGAGAGCCCCGGTGGACTCGATCAGGGGATCCAGGGCAATCATCAGATGTCCGCCTTGATTGAGGTAGTCGGAGACCGCGGCGATTTCGTGTTCCGTGTAGGCTCGGGTGGGGCCTGCGATCAGAAGCAGGGCGGCATCCTCCGGAACATGTCCTGAGAGGATACTGGTCTCCTCGACCTTCATATTTTCATGCTCCAGGGCGACCTTCAGCTGACTGAGGCTGCGGTCGTTTTCCCCTGCCGGAGAGCTGAGTCCGGCTTCTCCGTGGCCGGTCAGGACGTAGACCTTCGGCACCTCGGGGGATTGGAGCGAGAGAATCGCCGCCGTGATCTCTTCCTCTCCTTTGAAGCTCTTGAGGGTCGGGGGCTGACCCATCTGCATGCCGGAGTAGTCCATCTCAGCCATCTGATCGGAGGTGACGTACTTGGAACGATCACCGGCGGAAAAGACAATCGTGTCCGCCGCGCTGATGCCGAATTTCTCGGCCAGCTCCTTTGTTCTCAGCGGGGAGCGGTCCGGATCGATAAACTCGACACTGATCTTGTCGGAGGCCGCATCATAGCGGTTGAGCAGTTCGTGAACCTGGGCATAGAGCGAAGATGCGGGAGTCATGAATACGGTGATCTGAATATCCTGCCGGAGCCCATCGAGAATCTTGAGGCTCTTGTCGGAGAGGGTGTAGAGGTGGGTCTCCGTCCAGTCGGCCCGTTTCCAGTGGCGGGCGCCGAGCCAGTTGATCATGCCGACCAGGGCGATGACGAGGAGGGCCGCCGTGACGGCCTGTGTCGAACGCTGAACATTTTCCTTGCGCATCTCTCAGTTCCCCTTCCTGATCTCGAGGCTGCGGGCGGCCAGGTAAAGGAAGAGCAGGCCGACGCTGAGTTCGTAGACGACGTGACGGCTATCCACGATGCCCATCGCGTAGTCCTCCATGTGGGCCC
>JANTFG010000163.1 GCA_024763555.1 Thermoanaerobaculales bacterium | reverse complement strand
AGCCCCCGGCAGACCCGGCAATTCCACAGGCCCTCTCGCTTTGAGGTTTTCTCAGTCCCATGCCGGGGTCCAAAGGCAGGGCCGGAGCGGGAGCGGAAGCAGGAACCGAAACCGGGGCCGGAGCCGCAAATCCGGAGCCGATGCCGGAGCCGGTGGGGTCGTGGTTCTTTGAGCGAAATACCTGGGCCGAGCACAACCTTGGTATCCCGAGCCGGAGCAGGGAGGCGGTGGCCGAAACCGATGCGGTCGTGGGATGCTCCGATTTCTTCGAGAGTGACTCTGCCAGCTCAGTCTCACGTCTCGGTCGCGGCATCCGGCTCCGGATGCGGTTCCGGTTGGCGGCTCCTGATCCTGCTCCGGACCCGCGGTCCGCCGGACAAAGTCGAACCTCAAGGACCAAGGCATCTTCTGCCTGATCGAGTCTCAAAAGAACTCGAATCCATAAAAACCCTGATCTGAGCTCCCAGGCCTTCCGAAAACCCAGGTCTCATCATGCTTCCTTGGCCTTCGCTTTACTAGGTCCCTGCCGAGCGGAGGCAAAGAGCTTGGGAATGGCCCCGGGTGATCTTATTACTTCGGGGCTTAACCTCAACAGCCTGAGAAAGTCTGATGGTTTGATGGAGGGAGACCCAAAGGGGACTTCCCCCTCCGGGGTAGTTGATCGTGGTAGGATGGGCCGGGTGAGAAGAAGGAAATCACGATCCCGTTGGTTCAAAACTGGGTATGAAACAGGATCGCTGGAGGAAACTATCAAAATGACTGCTTTGCTGAGTCTGGTCCTGGTGTCTTTGTCGGCGTCGCCGGTGTATTCCAACAACGCTGCTTCGGCAACGGTGTCGGCGGTGTTGCACGAAGGAGTGGTGAGCTTCGTGGTGGACCACCCGGCGGTGGTGGCCATGCAGGTCAAAATCTACGAGCTCGAAAGCGATCGGATGGTATTCGACAGTGGACCTCGCCGGGGTACCAGCGTGAAGTGGAGTGTGGATACTGAGGTCGATGGCGCCTGGCGCTACCTGGTATCGGCATGGGATCGTGAGGGTAGCCTGGTGTTGTCGCAGAGCGCGGCCACCACGAGCGCGGATCTCATCAGCACTGTGCCTTTCGGGAGCGTACCTGTCAATACGCGATTCGTCGCTGCCGACTCGGCTATCGGTCTGGAAGGAGATGTAGTCTTCGGCCCCGGCGACGGGCATGCAGAAATTCAAGAATTCTCCGGCTATGGTGGACGCTTTGATGTGTACGACGACGCGGGCAATACGGCTTCATATCTGCAGGCTGATACCAGCGGCTCCGGAGGCTATCTGGCGATCGCCCGAAGCACCACCACAATCGGTTTCAAAGTCGATGGCAACTCCTCCGGCACCTACGCCCCCGAGGTGGTGATCAGTGGCCCGGCACGGTCGGCGGTCTTCGATATGGCGGCCAGTGGTGACGATGCAGTGGCACTGCCGGTAGACGCGGTGTCTTCTGATGAGTTGATCGACGAGCCCGGTGTCGCTTCGGTGGCTCGGACGAGCGATCTCGTGGTGCCGGAGAACACCATAGCCACGGTACTCCAGAGAACTATGACCCTGCCAACCGCCGGCTACGTGATTGCCATCTGCAGTGGTGTGGCGTATCGACAGCACGACTACAACACCTGGTCCAACGGGGCGTCGTGGGGAATCAACGTGGACTCGCAAAGCATGCCCCTGTTCAGCCACTGGTATCTGCCTCCCACGGCGGGGCCAACCGGAATCTACTATTTTTCACTTGCGACGGTACGCGTTCTTCGTGGCCTTTCGGCAGGCGATCACACCTTCTACCTGATTCTGTCGGCCAGCTCGGCCGAAACGACGGCTTCGAGCGCCTACATGCAGCTTCTCTTCGTGCCGACGGCGTACGGGATCAACGCCGAGGATCCGGGCAAAGCGGGAACCGAGGGTGCCGCCTCAGGACAGGATGAACGCACGCTGTCGATCGCAGCAAACCAGGCACGCATCGAGGCTGAATTGGAACTGATGAAGGCCAGAGTGGATGCCCTGCAAGAGAAGCTCCGCATCGAGCCCGAGTAGCTCCTGCAACCGTGGCCGTGGCTGGAGATCCATGACCGCGTCCGGAGTCCCCTCCGATGCAACTATCCTACGCTCTGCCGGACTCTCCGCGCTGAGCGCCGACCCCCGGAACCGAAGCTGATGCTGTTCCAGTCCTTTGCCCTGTCTTCGCGAAGCGCGCATTGGGTGTCTCCGGTCGATACCACATTTAAACGCGTTTAGACGAGACACTAATATTTTCCGTTGATGTTCCGACCACTTCGAGAATGCCTTCGTCGCTCAGCTTCGGGAGTCTGACCCGGCTCCGGAATCGGTTCCGGTTGGCGGCTCCTGCTCCTGATCCTGCTTCTGCCGCTGACACCGACCCTGGCCCGGCGGTAGAGACTCACCGGGCCTACGCCCTTTCAGGCTTGCGGGTGCAGGAGCCTCCAGGTGATGGCGCGGACTTCGTCAAAGAGGTCGAGGGCTTTGTATGCCTGAGTTTCGTTGATCGCGCCGGCTTGAAGCAGCAGCCTCAAGTGGGTCTCGACCTCTCGGGCTGAAGCGTAGGCGATTCGCCAGTGGTAGTAGCGGTCTCTTCCGCTCCTCCCGTGGCCTTCGGAGAGGTTTGCGGGGACCGATGAAGCTGAACGGATGAGCTGATCGGCGATTGATTTCAGGGGGGCGGGGACTCTGATGACGAGGCTGATGGCGATTCCAGCGGCTTTGATGGCCTTTTCGTTCGCGATGAAGCTGTTTGTTCGAGGCAGGTAGTTCATGGTTTCCTCCGTGGTGTTCATATCCCGCCCCAAGTCGGTGGTACCGGGGCGTGTCAGGGATCGCGAAGCGACCGACGAAGTCGGCCTGTCTTTGACACGCTTCGGTCCACCGACTACCCGTACCCGTGATGAACACCACGGAGAAAATCATGAACGGGTCTCGGACTACTCATCGCGCTGGGAAGATCCAGGGTCAGTCGCCGGTAGAGCAGTCGTGCTCGGTCTGTGGCGGGGACTGCAATCCAGGTCAGGAACAGCAATCCGGAGCAGGGGCCGAGGTCGGAGCAGAAGCCGGAGCTGGGAGGCGGTGGCCGAGACTGGTGCGGTCGTGGGATGTTCCTACCCCTTCGAGTGCGACTCTGCCGGCTCAGCCTCGCCTCTCGGGCGTCTGACCCGGCTCCGGCATCGGTTCCGGCTCGCGGCTCCTGCTCCGGCCTCCCCTGAGCGGAACCCGGCCGCGAATCCGGAGGTTTTCCCCGACCGCCATCATTTCGCCACATCCTGGACGAGGATCGCCCCATCCAGGTCTCCTTCAGGCCACATCGGGGAGCGAATCTTGATGTCAGAAAGGAGGCCCACCATGGCCACAGACGACAGATTCGCCCAGATCACCGCCATCATCGCCCTCATGATCACCGCCGGACTCTTCCTGGCATCCAACTGGAGCGCTCTCTTTGATCGAAAGAGTGAAGAGACCGCCGCTGTAACCGTCCAGCCGGGTCCCTCCCGGGTCCAACCGGCCACAGCGCCGCTCGAGCCCGAGGCCGCATTCCTTCGCGCCTCCAATGAAAATCCCGCCCCCGCCGCGGCCCCGGCGCCTTCAGCTGCCTCTGAATCCAGGCCGAAGGTGACAAAAGAGCCGAGTCTCTCCACCCGCAGAATTCTCGAAAGTCTCGCATCGGGGTGGAGCGACGCCGCCCTCCCCTCTCCCTCCCAGATCCTGGTTCGGAAAGACCGGGACGGCCGGATCATCGTAGCGGAGGGTACCCACCGGCGCTACGGTATTCTGCTCAGAGAGCTCGAAGAGCTGAAGCCCGAGGAAATCAAGGCTGAACTGGACATCAGCCGAGCCTCTACCGGCCCGTCCCTCCGCGAAAACCTGATGAACCAAATTGATGGGATCCTCGAGTTCAAACTACCCGACGCGGAACCGGACATGGTCCCCGGCAGGGTTGCATGGCACTTCGCCGATGCGGAATACCGAGAACTCCCGGCACCTGAGCAATACCTCCTGCTGATGGGTCGATCCAGAGCCGAAGAGCTTCAGGAGACCCTGGCAGACATCCGCAGCCTGATCGAAGAGGGTTTTCCGGTTGAAACTATGGATTCTCCAGATCTGAAGGAACTCTTCGCCATGAAGGACTCCTGCGAAGAGGGTGAAGAATCCCTCGCCACACCCTGAGCGGAAAAACCGGTCAACCCCCGGACCGCGGGCTTCCTCAAGCCCGCGGTTTCTGGTCTTTGAGGGCATAGCGCACCGCGCAACCCCGTGTGACTGAATTCGTTGCGAAAGAGTCAGTAATGATCACCCCAGAGCATCGCCGTAATCGTCGGATTCCTGGACTTCATCAGGCCAATTTTTGCGAGATTCACCTCAGGATCGACACCGGAGGGCAGCAGAACCGAAGCCGGAGGCACAGCAGCCATGTGCCGCAGGCACGAGGTCAAAGGTCGTGGACATTCTCACCGGGCCGGATCGTCGCGAAGGCGTGGAGATGGCATGAGCAGTGGTCCCGAAGGGGCCGCTGATTGTGCCATATCTGCGGCTGCAGTAGATCCGATCAGCCCGGTGAGAATGTCGTTACGACGCCTAAGCGTCGTCCACGACTCCCATCGCGCCCACGCCAACCACTCGCGTAGCGCCGGGCGGGGCTGCTCTCCCGCGATGCCGGGGTGCTCGGGCGAAATGAGCTGGCCTCGTGGCCGCGAAATCGAAGACCGTGTGCATCCGGCGCGTGGGAGTGCAGTTCCGTCCGGCGCGGCTCCCTCTCAAAAAAAGGGAGGGGACTCCTTTCGCGCTTGAATCTCCGGGAGGTTCCGTGGGTCGGCCTGCCTCAGCAGGCCGGGGCCGGACGAGGCGGATGGCGGGAGGGGAGCTTGCTTCCCGACGACTTCCGTTCGCCCGAGCAGGCCGTGAAGCGGCCGTCTCCACGGGGACGGTTCGCCTCAAACCAACCCACATCGCAAATACCTCTTCTTTGCCTTCGATGCTGAGAAATTCCGGCGACTTGGGTACAATGCCTCCTTCGTCAGGGAGGCCTCCGATGAAAGACCCGGTCATTACGATTTCTCAACTTTCCGATCACGTCGAGGAGCAGGTCACGCTTCGCGGCTGGGTGTACAACTGGCGCAAAAAGGGAAAACTCCGTTTCATCATCCTCCGGGATGGATTCGGATATCTTCAGTGCGTGGTTTTCCGACCCAATGTCGACGACGAGGTCTGGGAAGCGGCAACGCAACTGACCCAGGAAAGCTCGATCGAAATCAGCGGCAAGCTGATCGCCGACGAGCGGGCGCCGGGGGGCTTTGAGCTTCAGGTCAATCAGATCAAGATCCTCCAGATCACGGAAGACTATCCCATCGGCAAGAAGGACCACGGCGTCGACTTCCTGCTCAACCATCGCCACCTCTGGCTGCGTTCGAAGAGACAGCACGCGATCATGCACATCAGGTCCGAGGCGGAGTTCGGGATTCGCGAGTACTTTCAGACCCGCAACTTCACCCTCATCGATTCTCCGATTCTGACCCCGGCGGCCTGCGAAGGCACGTCCACACTTTTTGAGACGGACTACTTCGGAGAGCCGGCCTACCTCTCCCAGTCGGGTCAGCTCTACCTGGAACCCGCCGCCGCGGCTCTGGGGAAAGTCTACTGCTTCGGTCCGACCTTCCGCGCCGAGAAATCGAAGACCCGACGTCATCTGATGGAATTCTGGATGGTCGAGCCGGAGGTGGCCTGGCTGCGCTTTGAGGGCCTGCTCGAACTCTGCGAAGATTTTCTCAGCACGATCGTTTCCCGAATCCTCGACCGGTGCGCCGTTGATCTCGAGCGTCTGGAGCGTGACGTTTCCAAACTCGATGCCGCCACTTCGAAGCCCTATCCGAGAATCGATTACGGCGATGCCGTCCAGCGCTTGAAGGCCGAAGGCGTGGAGATGGAATTCGGGGAAGATTTTGGAGGGGATGACGAGACCGTGCTGGCGGGGCTTTTCGACCGCCCCGTGATGGTGACCCGCTACCCGGCGGACATCAAGGCCTTCTACATGGAACCGGACTCGGAAGAT
Organism: Thermoanaerobaculales bacterium; assembly: GCA_024763555.1. Lineage (GTDB taxonomy): Bacteria > Acidobacteriota > Thermoanaerobaculia > Thermoanaerobaculales > Sulfomarinibacteraceae > JANTFG01. The sequence goes on along the minus strand of JANTFG010000163.1, from coordinate 2,074 downwards.
CCCACGAGGGCTCTGGCCGTCGACGTCCTGGCACCCGAGGGATACGGCGAAATCATCGGGGGTTCTGAACGCTCGGCTGACCTCGAGCATCTCGAGCGACAGATCGCGACCCACGGTCTGCCCCGGGAGGCCTTCGACTGGTATCTCGATGTTCGAAAATACGGCGCCTTCCCCCACTCGGGCTTCGGCATGGGCCTGGAACGTTTCGTTTCCTGGATGTGCGGCATTCCCCATCTGCGGGAAGCCATCCCCTACCCGAGGATGATCAACCGCCTCTATCCCTGATCGCCTGGGATCAGCCACAGCGCAAACGCATTTCCACCGGGGAGCGCGGACTTCAGCTCCATCTTGGCACCGGGATTACCAAGAAACACCGGAAAAACCTCCCGCAGTGGATTTCTACCAACTCCCGCCCGGCGGGGTTAAGATGGGATGATGCTTGAACTGGTCTACCACGATGGGGAAACAGTCCGCCGGGTTCGTCTGACGGATGGTCTGAATCTCGGGCGCTCCAGCGACAACGAAATCGTACTCCGCGATTTTTCGGTCTCCCGGCGTCACGCCCGGATCGAGGAGCAGGAGGGAATCTTCAGGATCCGGGATCTGGGCTCGACCAATGGCGTCAAGATCAACGAGACCTTCGTCGACATTGGGAACCTCAGTGCGGGAGACCTCGTCTCGATCGGGAACTTCGAGCTGAAAGTCGAGGATCCCCGGGGTGAAGCTCCCGGGATGGCCTCCGCGACCTACCTCCGACCCCTGTCGGACTTCAACCAGGACTTCGGCCTCGAAGGCGCCCCCTCGGGCGCTCAGTCCTCCGCGGACAGCGCCGTGCGATCGCGGGTTTTCGAGATCCTGGCCCAGGTCGCAAAGATCCTTCTCCAGGTTGGAGAACTGGACCCGGTTCTCGAGAAGGTCATGGATGTCGTTTTCGAGCACCTCAAGGTGGACCGCGGATTCATCCTGCTCTTCGATGAAAAATCCGAACCCAAACTCGAATTGTATCGGGCCCGCGAGGACGACGGCGTCACGCCGCAGGTTCCCCTGTCACGAACAATCCTGGATCTGGTCGTCGGCCAGAAGGTCGCGGTGCTGACCCACGATGCCCAGGCCGACGAGCGCTTCGAGGCCGGTCAGAGCATTCGGATTCACAATATCCGCTCCGCCATGTGCGCTCCCCTCTGGCATCGTGAGATGGTCATCGGCGTCATCTACGTCGATTCTCCGCTCCACGTCGGCTCCTTCTCCGCAGCCGATCTCGATCTCCTGACGGCGCTGGCCAATTACGCGGCGGTCGGGATCGAACGGGCCCGCCTTAACGAGAGAATCCGGGAGGAACAGGCCGCCCGGGATCGCCTCGTACGCTATCACTCCCCCGCGGTCATCGAGGCCGTGCTCTCACAGCCGGGCCACGGCGGGATGGCGGTCACCCTGCGCGAGACCTCCATCCTCTTTGCCGATATCGTCGGCTTCACGGCCCGCTGCGAGGCTTCTCCCCCCGAGGAAGTCGCCCAGTTTCTCAAGCAGTTCTTCTCGCGGATGGCCGACGCGGTTTTCCAGTACGGCGGAACCCTGGACAAATTCATCGGTGACGCCGTCATGGCTTTCTGGGGCGCGCCTTTGAGACAGGATGATCACGCGGAAAGGGCCGTACACAGTGCCCTCGAGATGCTCTCAAACCTGGATGAATGGAACAAGGAGCGTCTCGCAGAGGGCAGGGACGAAATCAACGTCCGCATCGCCATCCATTCCGGGCCGGTCGTCGTCGGCGATATCGGCTCGGATACCAGGGTGGACTACACGGTCCTGGGAAATACGGTCAATATCGCCGCACGTCTCGAGGAGTTCGTCGCCTCTCCCGGAGAGGTCGTCATCGGCGAAAGCACCAAGAAGGCCGTCGAACACATTTTCGAGACCGAACGCCTGGAGGACGTGCCCCTCAAGGGACTCTCACGGAAAATAGCCGTCTATCGCGTACTGCGCGGGCAGGAAGGAGGCGACGATTGAAACTTGAGGAACTGATCTTCGTCACCTCGAATCTGGGCAAACTGCGGGAGGCCAATGCCGTCCTCGG
>JANTFG010000162.1 GCA_024763555.1 Thermoanaerobaculales bacterium | reverse complement strand
CCCGTTCCGGGGTCTTCCAGGGAATGCGGAGGATCGGGCGGGTGAGGAGGGCTGAAGAGAGGATGCCTGCCAGCATCAGCCAGGGCGTCCCCTCGAGCCCGACAACGCGGATGGTCAGGGCGATGATCAGCGGACCCAGGGTTCGACCCAGTTCTCCGCCGACCATCCAGAATCCCATGCCTCGGCCGACGGCTGAGCCCGAGCGATGGGCGGCCAGGGCCGGAGCGACGGCATGAAGAGCTGCCGAGGAGAGACCGGCGATGGACAGGAGGAGGGCCATCCAGGCATAGTTTGAGCTGATCCCCAGCAGGCTCATGACGACTGCGGTGAGGACCGGCGTCGCGATGACGACGGGACGGGGGTCGAGGCGGTCCCCGAGGCGACCGAAGAGGGGCTGAAGAATCGAGGGCGCCTGGAGGAAGACGGTGAGGAGCCCCGCCTCCGATCGGCTCAGAGAGAGTTTCTCGATGAATGCGGGCAGCAGGGGCGGCAGGAAAGCGCTGAAGCTGTCATGGGTTGCGTGAGCAGCGGCGATGGCGCCTACCGATCCGGTTTCGAATTTCTTGTGTTCCCTCTTCGGCATCGAGCCTCCCAGTCGGCATTCTAACCCGGGAAGGTGTCAGGCAAGCAGGGGGAGTCGGACTGTGTCTCTCTGGTGCGTGGTGGGTTTAAGTGAACCGGTCCCGTTGGCCTCAAGAGGCTGAGGTGTACGTCAATTTCGCGGGCTGAGCCAAGGGCCACCCGGGAGAACCCTACCGACGCCGGAGCCGCGAGCCGGAACCTCATCCGGAGCCGGGCCACCGCGCTGTCCTGGTATTGGAAAATATTCTGAGTCCCTGTGTTCGTCCTTCAAATTCAAACTTCAAACTTCAGCCTTCAAACTTTGAGGGGCTGCGGCCCGTGCTCCCGCTCCGGCCCCTGCTCCGGCCCCGGTTTGCCGTTTCGGCTCCTGTTCCGGCTCCGGATTGCTGTCCCTGCTCCCGCTCCGGTTTGTGACTCTGCTCAGCCTTCCATGGGCCGTGAACACAATTTTCACGCAGAGCACGCGGAGCACGCAGAGACCCCCGCCCGGGATAGTCTCTTGCCGTCTCCACGGGACCGCTTCGCCTCAAACCAGCCCACTGCGCAAACGCCTCTTTCCAGCTCCGGGATGACAGTCCGGGCGCCAGGCTCTACAATGCGGGCCATGATGACTTCAGATTCTGCTCGCCCGATATGGATTGACTCTCATGCCCACCTCAACCTCTTTGAGGTGGAGGAGGTCGGCGCCGTGCTCGATCGAGCCCATGATGCCGGCGTCGAGCAGGTCCTGGTTCCCGCGACCGGACCGAAGGATTTCGATCGAACGCTGGAGATCCGACAGCAATACCCGGGGAGGGTATTTGCTGCTCTCGGAGTCCACCCGCATGAGGCCTCATCTCTGAGCAGCGATGTCAACCGCCGTCTCGAAAGGGCTCTGGAGGCAGAGGGAGTCGTTGCGATCGGTGAAATCGGTCTGGACTATCACTACATGAACTCACCCAGAGAGGATCAGATGGCCGCTTTCCGGAGGCAGCTGGATCTGGCCCTGGAGAGAGATTTGCCGGTCATCATTCATAACCGGGAGAGCTGGGAGGATATGGAGCTGATCCTCAGGGAGCGTGAGGGTCGCCTCCGAGGTGTCTGCCATTCCTTCACGGAGAATCCTGAGAGGGTCCAAGTGGTCGAGTCCATGGGCCTTGATGTCGGTGTTTCGGGAATGGTGAGTTTTAAACAGGCCGGGAATATCCGGGAGATGGCCCGGGCGATTTCTCTGGAACGGATTCTTGTGGAGACGGACAGCCCCTTCCTTGCTCCGGTGCCCCATCGCGGAAAGCGAAACGAACCGGCCTGGGTTTCCTGTGTGGGGGAGAAGCTGGCCGACGTACTCGGGATCGATGTCGAGGAGATGGCTCGAATCAGTCGGAAGAATACTTACCGTCTTTTCGGTCTGGATTCCTGAGGGGGCGTGATGGCAAAGGCCAGACCCGCAGAGCTTCTGGACGACGAGGGTATTCTATCCTCCCGCCCGGTGCTGGAGTTTTTTGCCTGGGGGCAGGTCAGGAAGCGAGGCGGACTGGCGGTGCTTCCCCTGAGAGCCGAGTGGCTGGAGGCGTCTTCAGCCGGCGTCGAGGCCGTTTCTCTTCCGGAGAAAATAGGGCCGGAGCACTTTTCGCAGGCTGTGGTTCATCTCCAGAAGGGGAAGGCTTCAACCGCGGAAGGGGTGGCGGCAGCATGGGGGTCTCTGGAGGAGGGAGGGCGCCTCTACCTGGTCGGCTCGAATGAGCTGGGGATCAAGACCGCGATTCGAAAGCTGAGTGCCGGCATTGAGATGGATGCCGAAATTCCCGTGACCCGTGCCCACAGCCGTGTGGCGGTTTTCAGGAAAAGCAGGGAAGCGGCACCTCAATATCCCGATGAAGAGAAGTTTGAGCTTTCACTTTCCGGACGGACTCTCAGCCTCAAGACGCGGCCGGGAGTGTTTTCGGCCGGCCGCCTCGATCGTGGTTCGGCGATGCTGCTCGATGAGTTTCAGAGGATGGATGGGATCTCGCCGCGCCGCGTTCTCGATCTCGGCTGTGGCGCCGGAGTCCTGGCGATGGCGGCGGCACTGCGCTTTCAGGAGGCTGAGGTCGTGGCTGCGGATCACGATCGGAGGGCGATCTCTTCAGCCGAACAAAATGCCGATGCTAGTGGTGTGGGAGATCGCTTGAGACTGCTGTGGTGGGATGCTCTGACCGAGGAGCTGCCGCTTGTCGACGTGGATCTGGCTCTGGTGAATCCGCCCTTTCATCGCGGAAAAGATGTGGCGCTGGATGTTCCCCGAGCGTTTTTTCGTCGGATGGGCCCCGTGATGAAACGTGAGTCGACGGCCCTTGTCGTGGCGAATAACACATTGCCCTATGAAGGTATGGCCGGGCAGGGCGGGCGGCTCAAAGTTCTTCGGGAAGAAGGCGGCTTTAAGCTCCTTCGGATTGATTATTGAGCAATAGCCGTCAACGGTGAGAACGGCGTCGACTCCGGGCTACGGTCGCCCGGACGGCGGAGAGCATCCGCTGTTTTTCAATGGCCGAGTCCGGGAGACGCGTGCAGTTTCGAGGGATTTCGCGCCTTTCGCGAGAGGCCGAGAGGTGGACGGTGAAGATATGCTCCAGCAGATCGGGGTGCTTTTGGCTGGCCCAGAGATAGATGGCTGAAGTCGTGTTGCGCTTCGGCGCATTCGTCGCGCCCGAGTGCATTTCGTCAAAGGCCCTCTGATGGAGGAGATCGCAGAGAGAGGATTCTACCGCCTCAGCGGCTTTGAGTTTGGGTGAGCGGATGCCGCATTCCTTCATTCTTCAAGAATGCCATTTGACCCTGTGAAAAAATGTGTCGACCATCACATTTCGGACGGAGATGACTGGATATGAGGCCATCTTGGCAACGCTCATCTGGACCTGAGCTGAGCACATCACCTTCTTCGGACTGCTCTTCGGTGGGCTGGCAGTGAAACGGAAGAGCCTGCGCCCCGGGATCGCGGCGCAGGCCTGGACCGACATCTGGTCGGGCTGGCTGACACTCCTGCTGCGGTGAGAGGCGGGCGCCGCAGAACAGAGTGTCTTGACCTTCTCCCAGGGGGTTGTTCCGGGTCTCATGAGCGATTGGGAGGCAGGAGAGCGTGATGCGCTTTCATGACAATCGGGCTTGGCTGTTGGCCCGTCATGTGCTAATGTATCCGGCGGTTGGGCGGGCATAACTCAGCTGGTAGAGTGTCAGCTTCCCAAGCTGAATGTCGCGGGTTCGAGTCCCGTTGCCCGCTCCAGTTTTTATTTCTCAAAGCCAAGGATTTGCCAATGGGACTCTTCTCCAAAGAAACACAAACGACCGTTGATCCGGTGAGGGAAACGACGAAAAGGACACCGGCGACGACGCCCTCTGCGGCTTCATCGGCGACGATCATTGCCCGGGGGAGTCATTTCGAGGGTGTCGTGCGAGGAAGTCAGGATCTCAGAGTCGAGGGAGAAGTCTCCGGAGAAATTGAGTGTTCGGCTCAGGTCGTTGTTGGATCCGCAGGGCGAGTCAAGGCCATGATTCGGGCACGGAGCATCCAGGTGGCCGGACGCGTTGAAGGTGATTTGACTGCGGATGAGCGTATCGAATTGGCGCCCTCGGCGGCCGTGATCGGTAATCTGCTGGCCCCCAGGATTCTGATCAAGGAGGGGGCCAGCCTGCAGGGCTCCGTTGAGATGTCCGCGCCGACAGCGGGAAGTGCAAAGGATGCCCGACAGAAGAAGCCCGAGGGCGAGAAGGCGACCGCGAACGGTAATTCGAGTGGATCTTCAAAGACTCCAGGATCCTCGAAAGCCTCGAGAGCAAAGAAATAAGTCGGGCTTCGCGGTCAGAAAATCCTTAAGACAATCCAAGGCGCCGGTTGGAGGAATCGGGTCAGACTTCCTGCATGGTTTCGAGTTCAAGACAATAACGAGGTCATGAACTCCGGTTTCGATAGAGCGAGGGATCGACGACGCCGGCCATCGCATCAAGATCCATCTTCCGTTCGAGGAAGGCAGCTATTTTCTCGGCTGCTTCACGAGGCTTCTCCAGCGCTTCACGGTAATCAAGGTAGAGGACCTCGAAATTCTTCCGGAATCGGAGCTGGAACGAGACCTTCTCGAGATGCTGTTCATACATCTTCTGCATCTCTTCGTCCGGGGCATCGTGCTGCTCGCCCCTGCGCTGGAGCATTTTCGCCTGGGATGCAAGGACCTCCTGAAGGTTCCTCCTCATGAAAATTACTTTGTAGCGGTTTTCGGCAGGCAGGTACTGCAGCAGCGAGGACACCACCTTAATGACACGCCCCCGGATATCCCTGAGCCAGCTCTTATCCGGCATGTCAGCCAGATTTTTGATGCGCTCGTCCTCGTAATAACCCTTGGGGTTATCGATGTCGGCTGTTCGAATCCCGTCCTGGATGACATCCATTCCACCGGCTTCCAGCATCTTCATCGCCATCGAGGTCCCCGAGCGGGGAAGCCCCGAGACCAGGACGAGGGCCTCGCCATACTTGAGTTTTGTAAAGAAATCTCGTAAGGACATGTCTCAACGCCTCCAGCGGATCGTGATTCTATCTCAGCTTCTGCCTGGATTCAGTTTTTTCGCAGGTAGCGGTAGTCCGGAATCTCATAATCCTTGATCTTCGCGATCAGAGCGCCTCTTGAGAGGTTGAGAATTCGTGCGGACTTACTCTGATTTCCCTTGGTCTGTCGGAGTACGCGATCAATAATCATGCGTTCGATTGCCGGGATGACGATTTTGAGATCGTCCAGGCCGAGAAGGGAAGAACCGGCGGCCGTCGTCTGTTCAGCACTTCCCTCATCCAAAGAACTCTCAAAGGCCGGGATGAATCCACGGACCATTTCACCGTTAGGCGTGGAGGCGACGAGGCGGCTCAGCTCAGCGAGCAGTTCCGAGATTTCACCCTCAAAGGGATGGTTCAGCAGCGAGTTCAGGCTTTCCAGTTCGATGCCTCGAATCTCCTTGCCCTGATCGGCCGCGACTTTGTCCAGAAGGCGAATGCTCAGAATGGGAAGGTCCTCGCGCCTGTGTTTCAGGGAAGGCACACGGATGATGTGGCGGGTAAACAGGTCATAAAGCGCGGGATCCAGTTTCTTCTCATCGATCAGGCTCAGAGGGTTCTCCTGTGTTGTGACAATCCACTTCACCTTTGCTCCCCAGCCTGATTCGAGATCGGCCAGGATCGCGGCCGCCATTTCCCTTTGAACCTGGAGACCGGCAAGATGGATGTTCCGAAGGACCAGTGCCTTGCCCTTATAGACTTCCGCCGGATTGAGCAGCTTGTCTCCCGGACCGAAGAGTTCGTCCCTGAGATCCTGGTCGCGCCCCTCCCCGATGTCGATCGAATGGACCTTGATTGCACCGTTCGGGTTAAGTCGGGCCAGCAGGTTTGCAACAAACAAGCGCCCTGTTCCCTGGCGGCCACAGAGCATGACCGGATGCTCGCAGCGCGAAGCCCCGATGACACTTTCTCGAAGCAGCCCAATCGCCGATGAGGAGCCCGGCAGAAGAAGGTCCAGGGAGGTTCGTGTCCGGGTTTCCCAGGGGCCGTAAAGGGAAGAGTAGCTCTGGACGTTTTCCCAGTTCATGGCCAGAATTCGGGCGAGTTCTGCCAGTATCAGCTCGTCATCATCCTGTTGGTCTTCACTGCTTTCCAGAAGCAGATAGGCGCGGGTGACGATCTGCGAGTTGATGACGGGGTAGATCAGGAATCTCCGGGAACCCATTCTCAGCAGGGCGTAGCGGCTTCCCTTCGCAAGTTCTTCAAAGCTCCTGGGGGGCAGTTTCGGCACCCGATCGGACCATGTGGATACGATGGCCTCGAAAGCTCCGTGTTCATTGACCCGGGCCAGCATGGCCTGACGATCCGGGAAGATGGCTTCCAGGATTTTTCTCAGTTTCTTCGTGATCTGCGTACCGATTCCTTGAGAGAAGCTTTCGACAAGGAGAGTCCGAGCCTCGGCGAGGCGATGGGGTTCGCTGTAGAGAACCAGCTCGGACTTTCCGTTCGACTGGAGCTCTGCTTGACTCTCCTGGCTTTCCGGCTGAACTTCCTCCGATTCACTGATTTCCGTGATCGCGATATCTTCCGACTCATCACCCTGGAAGACGAGGTTGGCCGAGCCGATCCTGAATCGATCGCCGACTCGGAGCACCCCGCGCGATCTCCGTTCGCCATTGACGATGACGATCTGGCGCTTCTGGGCTAAGAATGTAAAGGTCGCGCCGTTTCGTTGGATTGTCACATGAATCGGGCCGACCCCGGGTGTTCGAAGCACGATGTCATTGGAACTCGAAGCACCGATTGAAATCACTTCCTTGTCGACTTCGTAATGGACCAGTGTCCCACCTTCGCCCTCAATTGCCAATTTCATTGTATGCACCTCTCAGGGTCATTTTCAAAAGCCTTCTCCGTCAGAATGCTCGGGAAAGACACGAAGGACTCCATCTCCGCTCCCTCCGGATTCATCTCGAACTCATGTCAAGTTCGAGCTCGCCACACTCGTACCTGATGATTCTAGCGTGGAGGAGGATCTCTGTCAATCCGTTTGACAGGGCTGTGAGCGGGGGGAAACAGCGGAGGTTGTTCCCGTTGGAAATGAGGTCGATATTGAGCGTTCTCCGGCCGGGACGTCCGAATGGCATACAGGAGGGTGCTCAGATGGTGGATCCGAAGAGATTTCCGGGATTGAGGCATGATGTGTACTGTGAAGCTTCGAAAACGACACCATTGATTCCGAGGGAGGATCCGGCCATACTCGGAGCATGGATATTCTGCGCCCATCCGTCCTTGTTCTCTCCTGTTTCCTCATGATGATGCCGGCAACTCGAACGGAGGCTGGGGATGACTCCGCTCTTCCGGTCCATGAACTCCGGAATTTCAGGGTTCGCTACCTTGGGCTGACCTGTGGCCGGATGACCCTCGAGAGTCAACTGGAGGAGTGCGAAGGCCGCTCCTGTTATCACATTCAGATGAAGGCAAAGAATTCGAAGTTCTTCAACAGGATCTACAAGGTGGAAACCACGATTGACTCATGGGTGGACACGCGGACACTCGGAAGCATTCGATACGAGTCAGTCAGTGTCGAGAAGGGAGAGGAGCATCGGGAGATGATTCGGCTTGAAGGGGGCGAGATGATCTGGACGAAGAAGGGGAAGGAGCGTCGTTTCAAAGTTCCGGATGACGGTGGAGTGCTCGATCCCCTGGCCTTTCTCTACAGGCTCCAGAGTTTCGCCTCCAGCCCGGGTTCCAGACCGAGGCTCTTCCTGATGACGACGAAGGGCCCGATGGAGACTGTAGCCCAGGTTTCGGGACTGATTCGGAAGAAGACCAACTTTGGGAAACGGAAAGTCGTCAGGATTCATCCCCGGCCGGTCGATGGGAAGATGTTCTCCAGGAAAGGAGACCTCTCAATTCTCGTGGAGCCCGGCCGCCCCCCGATTCTGCATCTTGTTGAGTTCGACCTTTCATTCGGACACCTGAAGGCCGAACTGGTGAAGAAGCAGTGATGCGTCTTCGGCCCGTTTGTCGTATCCTGTGCCGGTTGGAGGTTCGAGATGCGTATTGCTTCCGCCTTGTTTGTCTGTATTCTCCTGATGGCTCCGA
>JANTFG010000161.1 GCA_024763555.1 Thermoanaerobaculales bacterium | reverse complement strand
GGCTCAGAAGTGGACGGATGGGAGAGAGTCCCCTGGCAATCCCCTGGCGATCTCCAGGTGTCAAACGCAGAGGAGTCGGGTTGATCATCGATCTTGTAAGGAAGGGCGTGAAATTTATCAGAAGATCATGAGATTCTTAAGTTGAGATAGGCTAGACTGCCGAATTGAAGATGAGTAGGAATACCCTTTTTCGTTTCGGGCCCTTCGGCTTCGATTCGCGGCACAGGCAGCTGTATCGTGAGGATACCCTGCTTCCTCTTCCGATCAGCGCGCTCGGAGTTCTCGAAGCGCTGCTTCTTCGCGCCCCTCATACCGTGGGGAAATCGGAGTTGCTGGACGCTGGTTGGCCGGATACCGAGGTTGTCCCTGACAATCTGGTCCAGGCGATTCGCTCGATCAGGAATGTTCTGGAGGAAGATGCACGGAAGCCGGAGTATGTTCAGACGGTCCATCGTCGAGGTTATCGTTTCCTCGCGCCCGTGAGGCTCACTGAGGCCGAGGAGGGAGATGCGAGAATCTCCGTACGCGAAAGCTCCGCTTCCGGCCTGCCGGAGACTTCCGGGTCTCGACGAGCTGCGGGGCAGCGGATCGGGTCGCTCGCAGTGCTCCCCCTGGCAAATCTCTCGGGTGACTCAGATCAGGAGTTTTTCGCGGATGGGATGACGGATGCGCTGATCACGGAATTGGCGCGAATGAAGGATGTCGATGTCATTTCACGGACATCGGTGATGAAATTCAAGCATACTCTGCTCAGTGTTCCAAAGATCGCGAGGGAATTGCATGTCGATGCGCTGGTCGAGGGAACCATAACACGGGGAGGAGGGAGAATCCGGGTTATCGCACAGCTTGTGGACGCTGAAGATCACCATATCTGGGGCGAAAACTATGAGTCGGCCGATCAGGATATCCTTCGGTTGCAGCGAAAGATGGCAGAAGCGGTTGCGGCCGAGATCGGGGCCCGGCTTCAGGTCCCCCCGACCCCTGCCTCGGGTGTTGATCCCCTTGCTCATGATGCCTTCCTGAGGGGAGAGTATTTGCTCAGGAAGAGGAAGAAGAGTTCCATTTTGAAGGCTCAGACCTTCTTCAGCGAGGCCCTTGAAAAAGATCCCCGCTATGCTCCTGCCTATGCGGGCCTGGCGGATACCTACAATCTACTGGCGAATTATGGTTTCTCTCCGTCGCCCTCGACGAGATCCCAGGCAAGAGAAATGGCAATCAGGGCTCTTGAGATCGACTCCGGGCTTGCGGAAGGGCACCTGGCCCTGGCCCTTGTCGCCGCGGAGTATGACTGGGATTTCGACAGAGCCGAAGAGATATTTAATGAGGCATTGAAACTGAGGGCTTCGAATGCCGAGATTCGTGCTCGACACGCCCAGCTCCTTGTGGCAAGGGGCCGGATTTCGGATGCTGTTGAGGAAATTCGCTATGCCTGTCGCTTGGATCCGCTCTCTGAGATCATCAATTCAAACACGGGCTGGTTTCTCTTCTTCGATGGAGCAGCTGAAGAGGCCGAAAAGAAGCTCCTGGACGTCCTCGACTACAGCCCTGATTTTGTTGTCGCCCTCTATTATCTGGGGAGTATCTACGATTCCCAGACGCGATTCGACGAGGCGATTCCCCTCCTTTCGAAGGCTCGGGAACTGACCGGGAGCAGCAGTTATACGCGGGCTGCTCTCTGCCGTGCGCTGGCCCGCTCCGGAGATCGGCGCCGGGCGGAAATTATCCTGGAAACTCTTATTGAGGATCAACAGAAGAACTATGTGTCTCCGGTTGCTCTGGCCGTCGCCAACTTTGGTCTGGACCGGATTGATCAGGGTTTCGGGTGGCTGGATGCGGCCTTCAGGGAACGGAAGGGTTGGCTCCTTGGTCTGCGGGTCGAGCCGGTTATGGACTCGCTGCGCCAGGATCCCCGCTATCTTGATCTCGTCGGACGCATCGGACTCCCTCCTCTCGTAGCATCGCCATAAATGTAAGGACTCTTGGGCCTTCTGCGGGTTCAGGCAGAGGGAACATGGAATTCCGTGAGCGGGTTTCGGAACTTTTCGGAACTTTTCGGAACTTCTTCGTTACTTCTCCATTCTCAGGGCTGATATTGGGACAGGTTCATGGAGGTGAACGATGAAACGATTCTTGCTTGTCCCGGTGTCCTTTCTTTTTTTTCTTGGGGTGGTTCTTCCCCTGTGTGCCCAGGTTGACCTGAAGCCGGAGATCATCGTCTCGAATCAGGATATGGATGAGTATCGGCCTGCTGTGGCCTATAACTCAGTCCATCATGAATATCTCGTTGTCTTTCACGACCATTCGCCGATCTCCAGTCGCTCGATCCAGGGGATGCGGGTCGATGAGGATGGGAATGCTCTCGCCGGCTTCACGATTGCCTACGAGGACAATCCGCAGCGGGATAACTGGACACCCGACGTCGCCTACGACGCCGCACATGATCAATACCTGGTCGTCTGGGCCCGGGACTACTACGGTGATGATTCGGACTGGGATGTCTACGGCAGGATCATTCCCTGGGATGGCCCGAGTGCCTCCAAATTGCCCTTCATCGTCTGCAATTTCTCCAGCCAGCAGAGGACGCCTCGTGTGGCCTACGCGGACACCTCGGCGGAGTTCATGGTGACCTGGTGGAATGAAGGCTCAGGTGGGGTTCACAGCTATATTTCCGCCCAGAGGGTCTCCACATCGGGAACGCTGATTGGGAGCAATTTCACAGTCACTTCGGATGCGAACGAAGAACGGGTGGCGCCGGATATCGCCTATTGCAAGACCTGGGATCAGTACCTCATCGTGTATCAGCGGATGGACGACGTTCTGGGTAATATTTACAGTGTCCGTCTCAACGGCACAGGGACCATTCAGGGTAGCGGCGACGTTGGGATCGCCGGCTGGGCGGATGCGGAGACCGCACCCCGGGTCAGCGCTTCGCAGGGTACTTCCGGAGAGTGGATGGTTGTCTGGCAGAGTGATGTCTCGGGGATGAGAAAGGAAGTGTACGCACGGACGGCCTGGGTCGGTTCGGGCGGCACTGAAGTGGGGAGTGTGGCCTATATCGCCGGCACAGACCTTGACGAGAGTTTCCCGGATGTTGCCGCCGACCTGCAGGGAGATTCAAATATCTTCTTCATAACGTGGGAGCAGCAGTACAGCAACCCATCGGGCGCGTTTGGTATTTCTGCGAGAACCCTGACGGATTCCGGAAGTCTGGTGTTGGGCGCCAAACAGACGATCCGCACCACCTATGTGGGTGAGACGATCAACAGTTCGATGCCGGCCGTCGCCGGGGGTCCTTCGCGGTGGTTCGTTGCCTGGGACCAGGAGAGGAATGGGACGACCACCTACCTCGACATCTACGGCAGAGCTGTTTTCAATGGAATCTTTGCCGATGGTTTCGAGAACGGATCGATGTCTGCCTGGAGTTTGACCTCTCCCTGAGGTCATCGGGGCTCGGTCTCTTTCAGCGAGCCCCATGAGTATTCGAAAACGGCTTCAAGGAGCGGCTTCGGCCGCTCCTTGAGGCACCCTTGCTGTACCCCAAGGGTCAGGACGGGGATTATGGCGCCCCTGATTCCACGGCCGATGCGACCACCTCGAATGAGGGATCGTGATTTCCTTTCTCTCATCCGATTCATCCTGCCACAATCAACCAGCCCCAAGAAGCTAACTCCCCTGATTTGACGCCTTGTGGGGCGGCCGACGACAACGATCAAGTGCCGGGAATCCTCGGTACGCACAAAAGAGGCCTCTGGGGAAGCTGCCTTAGGATCCCTTTGAAGTGACGTACTTCGATTCGAGGAACCCCTTACTCCGGTCCGACTGACGGCGTGAGGGGTGGATGGGCGGTGTATCCTGTCCTCGTAGGTCCTTCTGGCCACTCTCGGAGAGATGGGCTGCCGACTGATGTCTTTGCTGGAGGAGAGCCTGTTCTCCGACAGTCAAGCTTCAGTCAGCGTTGACTGCGAAGCAGGCTCAGGACCGTCGAGGAGCCCTCTGCGTCCTCAGCGATCTCTGCGTGACATTGCGTTCTTGCCTTCGTGTTTTGGGCGGGTGGTGTAATGTCCTTAGCGGGTGGCGGCATTCATCATTCCGCATTCCGAGTTCATCATTCCGAAGGGCAGATGACGTCCCCTGGCGATCCCCTGGCGATCAGTGAATTTTCAACACCGTTCTGGGTGTATTGGTGATGGCGGAAGGGGGGCTGGGTGTTCCTATCGTGCCGTGACGTAGATTGCGTCGCCACTGGTATTGTCTACCCGCGAGAGGTAGGCGTGGAAGCCGCCGGAGCCGGCCGCTCGCTGGAATTCGGCCGAGCCGACCGCAAGCGAGGACACTCCGAGACTGCCCACCGATACCTGTCGTTGGGCGTAGGGCGGCAAATCCCAGCTAGCCGAACCAACCGTTGAGCCGTCGGAGTCCAGGATCCGGACCTCCACGGTGATCGTCTCGCCGGAAGTGTTGATCACACCCACGTTGGTACGGTAGGCCGTATCCTGACGCACGCCCGGAGCGGCAAGCAAGGCGGCTGTCCCCTCCTCCTCAGCCGGGATGCCCTGGCCGAAATTTCCGCCACCGGAGGGGTTCGGAGTGAATGTGTAGGTGACCACGTTGATGCCTTCCATGGCCCGATTCCCAGTGGCGTGATCCATGGGCCGCAGGTAGAGACCTCCGGAGCCGGATGCTCCCAGCGCCGTGACAACATCAGTCAGCTCCATGGTGCCCCCGGCGGGAATGATCCCCAATGTAGAGGGAGCGCTGACCGCTGCTGAGTTGTCATGACCGGGAGTGAGGAACGCTCCTTCCAGTCTGACGTCGACGCTGTTGGGATTGCTCGCCCACAGCGTTGTGGACCAGTGAGTCCCGTTGGAGCCCGGTCCTGCCGCTGTCGCGGGTACGTAGAGATCCTTTGCCTGTTCGGCCAGCCACGCATCGTCGAAGATGGCCACTGCACGCGTGGCGCAGCCTCCTCCCGGCATTTGGACACCGAATCCGAACTCCGCCTGCGAAACGCCTTCCGGGACGGTGACGGAGGCTTCGAGTTCGACCCACGTATCACGCTCGGTGAAGGAAGGAGTGAGTTGGGTGGTATACAAGGTGTCTCCGAATGC
This sequence comes from Thermoanaerobaculales bacterium, assembly GCA_024763555.1. Classification (GTDB taxonomy): domain Bacteria; phylum Acidobacteriota; class Thermoanaerobaculia; order Thermoanaerobaculales; family Sulfomarinibacteraceae; genus JANTFG01. The sequence continues at coordinate 3,195 of JANTFG010000161.1, read as the reverse complement.
ATCCTGCCAGAACACGAAGGCGCCTGCACCCTCGGCGATATTGTCACCGCCCGGGACGTAGGCAGCTACCCGCGCAACGACCAATGTTCCGGCAAGCACTGGAACCGTCTGGACAATGAGACGGGTTGCACCGTTGCAGCTGTCGCCTTCTGCAAAGACCTCGACACTCCCCGGTCCGGACCCGCCGGTCAACGTGTTCCCCATGTCCCCGCGCCACACCGCCCGCTCGTCCGCCCACTTCCACCCGTCATCAGTGGTGTCGAAAGTTCCGTTCGTCAGCAGGTTCTGTGCAAACGCTTGGGTTGCCCCCAAGCTAAGTATCAGCACTACGCAATATCTCATCATCTTCATGAGTTGCCTCTCAATCCCTGTTCGAGTCCCAATATTCCCCCTGTAATTACCAGGGTTTCAGACAGTCGCCATCCGCTACCATGCCGCCCGAGACCGTAGGGGGCTCCGGTTCGAGAGAACCTGTGGTCCCTGCCGCGGAGCCTACCGCGCCGCCACATAGACCGCATCGCCGCTCACATTGTCCACTCGCGAGAGATAGGCGCGAAAGCCGCCTGAGCCGGCCGTCCTTTGGAATTCAGCGACTCCCTGTCTGATCACAGACGCCCCGAGCTTATCCACGCCAACCTGTCGTTGGGAGTAGGGTGGCAGCTCCCAGCTTGCCGAACCGGCCGTTGAGCCGTCGGCCGCCACGATCCGGATCGCTACCGTAATGGTTTCGCCCGAGGTATTCAGGATGCCCACGTTCGTCCGGAAGCTCTCGTCTCGGCGCACTCCGGGCGCACGAACAAGTCTGTCCTTTCCCTGTTCCTCGGCCGGGATGCCCTGGCCGAAGTTTCCTCCGCCGGAGGGGTTGGGTGTGAAGGTGTAGGTAACCACATTGAGCTCCTGTGGAGGCGGATTCCCGGAGGCATCCTCCACCGCCCGCAGAGACAAACCCCCGGAACCGGATGCGCCCAGCGCCGTGACAACGTCAGTCACCTCCAGGGTACCCCCGGCGGAAATGACCCCCAGAGAAGACGGCGCACTGATCGCAGCCGAGTTGTCATGCCCGGCGGCGAGGAAAGCTCCCTCCAACCTGACACTGGTGGTGTTGGGGTTGCGTGCCCACAGCGTGGTCGACCAGTAGGTGCCGTTGGAACCGGCGGTCGCCGCCGCGGCAGGAACATAGAGATCGGCCGCTCGCGGTGCGAACCACACGTCGTCAAAGAAAACTCTGGCGCGCGTGGTACAGCCACCCGAGGGCATTGCAACGCCGATGAGGAGTTGCGCCTGCGAGGCGTCTGTGGGAACGGGCAGGCTGTCCTCGAAGAGGAACCATGTGTCGCGCGCCGCGGAGGACGGAGTGAGTTCGGAGACGGCGATAATCTGGTCAGATTCATTCAGCCAGTCCACAATCATTCCTGCCTGCTCAGCGTTGTTGTCACCTCCCGGCACATAGGCCGACGCTCTCACCGTCATCAGCGTTTCGGGAATCACCGGCACCGTCTGGATGATGGATCGCTGACCTCCATTACAGGTGTCGCCCTCGGCAAAGATCTCAACGCATCCCGGCCCGGACCCACCGGTCAGCGTACTTCCCACGTCTCCACGCCACACCGCCCCGTCCTCAGTACTGCCCCATCCGTCGATATCCGCATCGAAGGTCCCGTTGGTCAGTAAGTTCTGCGCCAGGCCAGGGACGGCCGAGAATGCTAAGACCATGATGGCGCAATATCGCAAGAGAATATTCATGATTCGACTCCCTCTGTTTGAGCCCCACTCTCACACCACGCGGTCTTCACAACCACGAAGAATAGTGAACGCAGTCTATCACGCCCGAATTGTACCCCGTCGCGAGCAGGCACAAGGCCTGCCCCTACGATGGCCGTGGGGTTCGGATTCGACGCGGTGAGGTCAGGGGCAATGTACGGGATGACGATGATGCCCTGAAGGTGGTCGAAGGTGGAGAGCGTCCCCTGGCGATCCGCCACAACGAAAATGGTGAAAACGGACCCACTCTTCACAACTTCACAACTGAATCGGCGGCAGTCCAATCCTCCACTTCAAGTCCAGGAATCCCGGCCATATGGCGATCGGCCGATACCACGACTAAATCTTTGGCTAAAGCTGTAGAGGCGATCGCAGCGTCAAAATCTGGAATTGGCTTTCCCACCGCCGCCTGCCCTGCCTTGAGACGAGCAAAGTGGCGAGCACAGGAGTCGTCAAACGCCATTGATTTGAGTTCCGCAACGAAACGGTCGATTCGCGCGTCATTTCCCTCCGGCTTTGCCGACCGGGCAGCGCCAAATCTCAACTCGGCGATACTGAGGGAGCTGATAGCGAGCATGGTGGGGCCGGCCTCCAAGATTTTTTGAATCAAGCCGGAGTCCTTGCCGTTGAGATAATAGATACAGATATTTGTATCAAGCAGGAATTTCATACCAAACCCCGGCGCAGGGTGTCGAGGCGATTGTTGTCAATATCCTGAATGATCTGATCTGGAGTTCGATCGTCCTCCCAGCTTCCGGCCAACGCGATGAATCCCTCCGAAAAGGATCGCTGATCGTCAACCAGTTCACGTTTGATGAGCTGTTGGACAAAACGAGCCGGCGAAACCCGACCCTGTTCCGCTGCCGTCATCAAGAGCCCCTCGATGCTTTTTGGTACATAAACCGTGATGTTCATCGTCACCCCCTCAATTCAAGTATACTCTATTTTATAGAACTCTTAAAATCGCCAATTGAGGACCGCAGGGAGGCAGACAACATTCCTCTCGCAAAGGACGCCAGGGTTCGCCAAGGTAGGACAGAAAGACAGAAAGATAAAGCACAGTTATTCACGCTGGGAACGCGGAGTTACGCGGGAGGACAGCAGCATTCCGGCCCGGCTGCTTCGCAGCCATTGTCGTCCCAGGGACCGGCGTCGGAAAGCGAGTTCTCCTCCGACCGGACGCCCGAGACGACGACCCAGCCCCTGTCGGGAAGGGATTTGGGGCCGGAATACCCAGACCACAAGACGCTGAGGCTAGACACCTTTCCTTTCAAGGGGCAGGCGGCGGCTTTCATCTTTCATCGTTCCCTGGTCTCTGCCTCCAGCGGACTGAAGTCCGCGCTCCTCGGGGAACCCGTCTCCGGGAGGGCAGATGGCGTTCCCTGTCCTCGTCGGTCCTTCCGCCCTCTCACGAAGAGAGGGGGACTGCTGATA
>JANTFG010000160.1 GCA_024763555.1 Thermoanaerobaculales bacterium | reverse complement strand
CGCCCGGACCGACCCCGTCGAGACGCACCGACACCAGATCGCGATCGCGGCAGAGTACCGACGACACCGTGCTCGCGGCATCGACCGATGTCAGCAGACGAAATCGCTCCTCGGCTCTCACGATGGTCACCGCGCCGAGGAGCACGACGAACACGATGCAGAGCGGTTTTCCCGGCCGGCTGACCATCGGGCCTCCTCTTCTTTCGAGATCCACGCACCGGAGCAGCTGGTGAGTGTCCTCACACCATCATCGGTTGATCAACGGTTGAAGGGAATGCACAATCACGCCAATATCATGCACGAACGCGACAAGCTGGAAATTCACGTGCCTTGGCGATCAAATGATCGCTGCCTCTGTGTCCGTAAGCAGATCCGGTACAGTCGCGCAAATGTACACGGGACAGATTTATTCAGGGCCTGGAAGAAGATCCACATAAACGGGACAGAGTAATTGAATACCACAGCCGGCAATCCTTCAATTCGTCGGTTTCGGCGGAATCCATACGACAATCCAGTCATCGGAATCGCCGGCCGACCACTGGCCGTTGGTTTCTAAGTCCGCGACACGTCCTGAAATCGGGGATGTATCAAAACCCGGACACAATCCACCCGCGCTTCCACACTCTTTAAAACCTTCCGTGGCTTCGGCCAGCTCAGAAGTGAACGGCGTGGCCTCTCTGCTCCCTCAAGGAAAGATGAACTCCGTCCAGTTGGGGTATGGGATTCTTCCTCCGCTGGTATCGGCCATCCTCCCTCATGCGGCCAATCTCTGTGCGGATAAATTCCTCGCTCCCCACGGCCACCCCCTCCGCCCAGTAGCGCAACCGCTTGAGGTACATTCCGCGGGTCTTGAATCCTCGAGCGATTTCTTTTCCCAGGATCCCCTGCCGGATGGCTGCCTGCCCCGCCTTCGTCGGGACGCTTCCCCGGTAGTAGAGAATATGAATTTCTTCCTTGACAGGGCTAATTTTCAGGATATTCTTTCTTCATGGGAAGAATTTTCAGTCGAATACTTGAGATCTCGCTCCCTCCAGGTCGCTCAGCCTTCCTGTGGGGTCCGAGGAAGGTTGGGAAGACCCACTGGGTTTCCCGACACTTCCCGGACGCTGTATTCATCGATCTCCTCAAGAGCGATGTTTTTGCGGAGTACGCCGCCCGGCCCTGGCTGCTCCGGGAACGGCTGAATGACGTCTCCGAGATCGTTGTCATAGACGAGGTCCAGATGGCGCCTGATCTTCTCAACGAAATTCACTGGCTGATCGAAAACCGCGGAGTCCAGTTCATCCTCACCGGGTCAAGTGCGAGGAAACTCCGGCGAGGGCACGCAAATCTCCTCGGGGGCCGCGCATGGCGCTACACGATGGGTCCCCTCTGCAGGCCTGAGGTGGGGGACTATGATCTTGAGGATGTGATGCTCAGGGGCCTGCTGCCCTCACATTTTCTTTCTCCAGAACCGCTTCGGGATCTCCGGGCCTATATCGGCGACTACCTGAAGGAAGAGATCGCAACGGAGGCATTGATTCGGAATTTGCCCGCCTTTGCGGAGTTTCTCCGGGTTGCGGCGGTCAGCTCCGGGGCACTCTTGAATTACACGAACGTTGCCAGGGAAGCCGGAGTCAGTGCCAAGGTCGTGCGTGGCTATTTCCAGATGCTGGAAGATACCTTACTGGGTTTTCGCCTCCAGCCCTGGCGAAGACGGGTTGATCGCAGACTCGTCGAGACGGAGAAGTTCTATCTTTTTGACGTCGGGGTCACGAACTACCTCGCCCGGAGGCGGCCGTCTGAAGGGACGCCGGAATTCGGGCAGGCTTTTGAACAGCTCATACTCATGGAATTGAGAGCCTTCCAGGCTTATCGTGATCCAGAACTCGAGATCAGTTTCTGGAGAACCAGTTCCGGGATCGAGGTAGATTTTATTCTAGGCCCAATGGATGTCGCGATCGAGGTCAAGGCCAAGAACAGAATCTCCTCAAGGGATCTCGCGCCACTGCGGTCGCTGGTGCAGGAGCAAAGTATCGGAATGGGGATTGTTGTCAGTCTGGAGAGGGAAGCGAGAAGGCTATCTGACGGCATCCGCATCCTCCCCTGGAGACTCTTCCTCGACATGCTCTGGAGTGGTGAAATCGTCCGATAACCCTCTCCCACACCTGGATTGAGGAACATCTCACCTGCCTGTGCGCCTGCCTGTCCGCCGGACGCAGGCAGGTGTCCGCACGCAGACAGGTCCGCCAGAATCACTCATCTCAGGTCCGAAACATCAAAGATCAACTCAAGGTCAGCTCGTGAATGCCACGACTCGGCTGTGAATGTGATACCACGCCTCCCCGCTTTCAATCTTGAACCTCGATCACTCGTGCCATCTGAAGCCCCCTCTCGTGGTCCTCTCAACAACATGGGTCCTGGGAAAAGAAAATGCGCGAACACGGCGGTGTTCTTTGAAAAGTTCGAAAATTTCTGAGGCAGAGTCACCACACCAACGGTGTGTTGTCTCTTTATTGAAGGGGATCAGGTCAGTTTACGTATTATTCTGAGTCCTTTGAGTCGGGGAGACGGGTGCCTACAATGATCTTGAGGAGCCTGATTATGGTTTCCCGTTTAAAGCTCCCCGCTGAAGGGATACCCCGTTTCTCTCGCTGGCGCCTGACCGAAAGGACGTTGACCTCATACACGGCGGCAAGCAGACTGTCAGGGAGTATGCCTAGTGGTAAGAGTTCCCAGTTATACCATGACTGGTCCTGGTCTTCGAGCTTCTGTTGAAGCCTGCGGTTTTTGAACTCGGTGAAGGAGGGGACGCCGAGGTCGGCCCGGATTTGTTGGATGCGCTGTTTGGTGACTCCAAGTTTGGTTGCTAGCTCGCGGTCAGGAACCTGACCCAGGTCTTTGGGCACTGGAGTTGGTGTTCTTGCCATAGGAGGCAGACCGTTTTTCTCACGGCGTTTTCTGGAAACTACCGAAACCGCGCAATCAAGACGGTCCGCAAGTTCTTGGTCGGGTACTTCACCCAAGGGAAGGGAATCCCAATCGATTCCGACTTTCCGTAAATTCCTCTTTCGTCGTTGGCGAGAGACGGTTTCGACCGAACAACCAAGCCGGGCAGCGAGCGTCGCATCGAGGATTCTACCTAGAGGTTGTGCATCCCAGTCAATGTGTTTCCCTTTAACCTTTTGTTGCAACTGTCTTCGCCTCTTTGGTGCTGGTCCGGTGCAGGGCGGTATGCCCCTTGCCTTCCGGTTCTTGAAAACAGTCGAGACCGCACAGCCGATAAGCTTCGCGAGTTGTGGGTCCGGTATCTCACCGAGGGGTAGGTTATCCCAGTCGATTGGTGGAGATCTCCGACCCATCAGAGCCTCACATCCCCGTCACAGCTTCGGCAATATTGGACAGAAAATAAGGCAACGTCTTCAAGAGAGGGTCTTCACGCAGGTGGGCTGGAATGGTCCCTTTCCCAATCGGGACAATCGGTCGGCGTAGTGAAAGAGTCGGGAACGGTGAGCGATAGGAAACAGGAATTATCTTCTTCACTCTCTAAGGATACCACTTTCGAAGACAGTGAGATTCTCAGGGAAGGCGTTGCGCTCAGCGCGCAAAATTAAGGGGCAGAACTTTTTCAAACGAATCCATCCTTTGTCATCGTGAGCCTCGTGCCCCGCTGAGGCGCCTTTGAAATAAGCCCATTCTGTGCCGGAAACCCCCTGGCGACGGGAAGAGCCGAGGAGTGTTTCCGCTCTCGTTGATATTGACAATGTATATACCGGGATATACACTTTTCTTGAAGGAGCTTCTGAAAAATGAAGGGACAGAACTCTTTGAAACGATTCCGTTCTAATTCTCGCGGCTGAAAAGCCGCGGCCCCATTGAAGCTCTACGCTGCTCAAATTGGCCGAATCTGAGACACTGGCATTTCCGGAATAAATGCTGGATCAGAAGAGGTGGGTTGGCTATGCTGGCACTATGCTGGAACGACCGGTACTTAAGGCTCGTCTGACTGATCCCTGCCCCTGCGGATCAGGACGCAAATATAAACGCTGCTGTTGGGCCACGAGCAAACGTGAGTTTGCCGTGGCACTTGCGGAAATCCACAAGGCGCCGGCTGACCTGGCTGAGTTTGTTTTCACACGCTTTCCAGGCCTGGCGGAAGAGGTCCTCGGCGACTTTCTGACGATGGCCGCTGAGCAACTTGGGGTCCAGACCATTGAGGACGTTGTCGAGGAGTTGGGAGAAACCCTGAAGAGCTACGTCTTCGAAGCCAGCCTCCTTGATGTTCCGGTTGAGGATGGGAGAACCGGTTTGCAGCTCTATCTCTCCGACCCGGCTTCAGCCGGGCTCCGTTCCACCACACGCGAGTACCTGGAGGCTCTGAGCCACTCCGCCTATTCGGTCTATGAGGTTGAGGATCTCCAGGAGAAAGAACTGATCTTTGTCAAAGACCTGCTTCGTCGGCGAAAGCTGACTGTCCTGGACCGGTCCAGCTCAGATGCTCTTTCCCGTTATCAAATTTATTTCGCTCGGGTTGTTGAGATGGAATCTCTCTGCCTTTTTTCCAACATTCTCTTACCCATCCCGCGCCGACACCTTGAGAACATCCTGGAGATGTTACGCGACTTCAAGGTGCTGATGAGGGCGAAAAGCCTGGGTTGGATCCGTTTCCTCAGCCGCGAATGGGAGCTGCCCCTGATGCTCTGGTTATGGATGCTTGCCAGGGCAGCGACCCCGGCTGTGCTGACCAACACCGATGGTGATCCCCTTTTCGAGATCGATCTCGCTTTTGAAATTGGGACGGGCAAAGGTCCCGAACTCAGGAGGCGTTTTGATGATTCACCGGAGATGGAGCGAGATGGCGAGAGTGAATGGCTTATTCTCGGACCGGGCGAAGGGATGTATGAAAACGGGGTCCTGCGGGCTCGTTTTGAGATCGACGGCGACAAGCTGCGGGTCCGTGTCAACTCCGAGAAACGGGAAGCGGAGGCGAGAAGATTGCTGAATCGACTGGCTTCCGACTGTCTCGGTGAGCTGTCGAGAAAGGCGGTCGAAATAGACCCTGAGTATCTCAGGGAACGAGAGGCGGAGGCGCCGGAAATCCGCGGGGGGGAGTCCCAGATCCCCCCTGATATCGAAGAGCAGATCCTGGGTGACGCATTAGAGCGTCACTACCGGGCATGGGTCGATCACGCCCTACCGATACTTGATGGACTGACGCCCCGTGAGGCGGCTGCCCAACCCCGGATGCGGTCAAGGATTGTTTCCGTGCTCAAAGACGTAGAGCTGCACCACGCCCGGGCCCAGGATGCGATGGGCGCCTACGATCCCTCCTGGCTGTGGGCTGAACTCGGCCTCCCGCGACCATGACCCCGCAACTGGAGTTTTTCGAGGATCCGTCTGGCCACTGACGCCCTCCGGTCCGCTTCCTCTGGGCTTGCTGAACTTCGGGGCCCATGCCGTAGTGGCGGCGGATCAGAACAAAGGAACAGAACTCTTTGAAACGAATCCTCCATCAGATCTCTTCATCAGCTCAGCCACGCCTCATAGCCACCAATCCAGGCCTCGCACTTGGCGGCCTGCCGGCGTTCTGGCCGGCAATGAGCCACGCTGCTCCCGGAAACCCTGATTCTCAAGACGCCAGGGCAGAACCTTCCCAAAGCTTCCCTCAATTTTACGCTGTCGAGGCCGGTGTGGGTCAGAAGTGGATGGCGTGGCTTCTCTGCTCCCTCAAGGAAGGATGCACGCCTCCGAGCTGGGGTATGGGATTTTTCCTCCGTTGGTATCGGCCATCCTCCCTCATTCGGCCAATCTCTGAGCGAATGAAGTCCTCGCTCCCAACGGCCAGCCCCTCGGCCCAGTACCGCAACCGCTTGAGGTACATCCCTCGAGCCTTGAATCCTCGAGCGATCTCTTATTCCAGAATTTCTTGCGGGATGGCCGCCTGACCCTCCTTCGTCGGGACGCTTCCCCGGTAGTAGAGAAGCTGCCGAAACTCCTCGAGGGCCTTCTTCTTCGTCCGCTGATCAACGAACTGGCTCACAGGAGCCAACCATTCGTCCTTCCCCGTTTCCCGCAGGAAGATTGAGGATCCCGTCCACTCCTCCGGCCGTTCGACCAGGCCGGCCCTCACCGGATTGAGTTCGACGTAGAGCATGCAGTCCAGCACCGCTGCCTTGTCACCGAGGAGGGTCGACTTAAAACGATCCGCCCAGAAACGGCCTCGTCTTCGATAGTTACGGTTGTACCAGCGGGCAAAGGCCGCCTGGATATTCCGCATATTGTGAGACCTGAGATAAATGACCCTCAGTGGCGGTCTACACCAATCTCTTGCGCCATGGACACTGCCGCCAATGCTCGACGTACCTCCGGGTACGCCTGCGCTTGTCGGAAGCGCCACGGCATCAAGATCCTGGCATATCTCATCCGCCAGAATCACTCATCTCAGGTCCGAAACATCAAAGATCAACTCAAGGTCAGCTCGTGAAGGCTGCGACCCGCGCGTGAACGTGGTACCACGCCTCCCCGCTTTCGATCTTAAACCTGCCAACTCGTGCCATCCCCGACCTCCTCTCGTGGTCTTTTCAATAATATGGGTCCTGGAAGAAGAAAGAGCAAGAACTCGGAAGTGTCCCTTCGTAATTCCTTCGTAATTCAGGGTTTTTCTTGAAAACCCGCGCCAGAGGCAGCGCGCCCGGCCAGACCAGGTCACCCATCTCGCGGTTGGGGGGAATCTCCAGGAAAATATCATCGACCGTGTGGTCGAACTCTGCCTGCAGAGCGGTAGTCAGGGCGGCTGCCGATCGTTCGCGGATCGTTGTCAGGGGCATCGAATCCTCCAAAAGGGTATCGTAACGTTCAACGTCCAACGTTTAACGTTGAAGTTCGCGTTCCGCGTACGCCGTTGTTTTTGGGTTGACGTTCGGTGCCGGCGATGTCGAGGTTCTTGCGGTTGCGGCCAAGGGGCCACGCTGGGGTTCTGGTGCCAATGAGAGTATTTTCGAGATTTTTCCTCACAAATCGTAATAGGGGTGCCTTTTTGGAATGGGGGCGGCGTGCTGGAGATTTGACATGCCTTCCCGGTTGAAATAACATCATATGTGGAGGTGCATATGGGGCTTTCTAAGAAGACCACAATTCTCTTTCGTCCGGAAATGCACGAACGCCTGGCCGAATTGGCAGCATCTCGAGGGATGAGTCTCGGTGATCTGGTTCGTAATGCCTGTGAGAGGGAGTACGACCTCGCATCCCGAGACGAACGTCTGGCTGCGGTCCATGCCCTCGCTGATCTCAACCTGCCGGTTGGCACGCCTGATGAGATGGCCCTCGAGTCGGTCCCCGATCTGGAAGGAACGATGTCGTGATTCTGGTCGATGCGAACGTGCTGATGTATGCGGCTGGGGCAGAACATGAATTCAAGGCGCCGAGTATCGCCCTACTGGAACATGTCGCCATGGGAGAGGTCGAAGCAGCGATTGACGCCGAGGTTCTTCAGGAGATTCTTCACCGGTACCGTGCAATCAACCGATGGGCCGAGGGCCGGCATGTCTTTGATAGTGCTCGTAGGATTTTCACTGTAATACTGCCCATTACTGTTGAAGTCGTTGATTACGCCAGGTTTCTGTTGGATGATGTCTCGAAAATCAGTGCACGTGATGCGCTGCACGCCGCGGTTGTGGCTACTGAAGGATTCGAGGCCTTATGCAGTTATGACCGTGGATTCGATCAGATTGAAAGCATTCGGAGAATTGAGCCAGGATGGGACCATCGGTGAAGGTGTAGCCCGACCCAAAACTGTCCTGTTCGTTCAGGTTGGCAACAAGATTAAATCTCGACTGGCTGCGCGCCCTGAAGGATCCGCCTACGAATCCTACAAACCTAAGAAACAGTGAGATCGATGTAGGCGCGTCCTTCAGGGCGCGCGGATGTTCAACACCAAACCGTCACTCGGCGCAGCCAACCTGATTAAAGGAGATAGGTATGGCCCGACGGGAAGATAAGAAGAGAAGGGGACAGAACGTTTTCAAACAGATCCTACATCAGATCTCTTCATCAGCTCAGCCACGCCTCATAGCCACCAATCCAGGCCTCGCACCTGGCGGCCTGCCGGCAATGAGCCACGCTGCTCCCGGAAACCCTGATTCTCACGAGGCCAGGGCAGAATCCACCCTAAGCCTTCCACAATCTCACGCTGTCCGGGCCTGTGTGGGTCAGAAGTTGATTGCGTGACTTCGCTGCTCCCTCAAGGAAAGATGCAATCCCCCAAGCTGGGGTATGGGATTTTTTCTCCGCCGGTATCGGCCATCCTCCCTCATTCGGCCAATTTCTGAGCGAATGAACTCCTCGCTCCCAACGGCTACTCCCTCGGCCCAGTAGCGCAGCCTCTTGAGGTACATCCCCCGG